>NZ_JBAXHI010000012.1:0-102283 GCF_037138995.1 Candidatus Chlorohelix sp.
TGAATCTAGCGCATAATCATGATTCGCATGAACATAACCACGACGAACACGACCACTCACATGACCTGAATCTAGCGCATAATCATGATTCGCATGAACATAACCACGACGAACACGACCATTCACATGACCTGAATCTGGAGCATGACCATGATTCGCATGAGCATAACCACGACGAACACGACCACTCACATGACCATAACAAAGGCTTTTTCGGACGCATTTTTGGTGGTCTGGTGCATAGCCACGCGCATGAGGGCGAGGGCGGTCCGGCGCGGTACATGCAGGAAAGCAAGCGCGGAATCTGGGCTATCAAAATCTCGCTGGGCGGACTAGCTCTAACCGCTCTTTTTCAGGTAGTAATAGTCATTATAAGCGGTAGCGCGGCGTTACTTGCAGATACAATTCACAATTTTGCCGATGCGCTTACCGCCATTCCACTGTGGATTGCCTTTGTAATAGGTCGCCGTGAGGCAAACCGCCGCTATACATACGGCTACGGACGCGCCGAAGACCTTGCGGGTCTGTTCGTAGTGCTGATAATTTTCATCAGCGTATTGATTGCGCTTTACGAGTCAATAAATCGGATAATCAACCCGCAACCTATAACCAATATCGGTTGGGTGATGGCAGCAGCAATCATTGGCTTTGTGGGCAATGAAGCGGTGGCATTCTTCCGCATCAGTATAGGGCGCGAAATCAATAGCGCAGCGCTAATCGCCGATGGGCAACATGCGCGTGCCGATGGTTTAACCAGCCTTGCGGTGTTGGGAGGAGCGGTGGGCGTTTTGTTGGGCTTCCCTTTGGCAGACCCCATAGTAGGTTTGCTGATTACTGGAGCAATTATCCTGATTTTGAAAGATTCGGCTAAAGCAATGTACCATCGTGTGATGGATGCGATTGATCCCGCCATTCTGGATAAAATCGAGCGCGAGGCGAAAGCGGTAGAAGGGGTACGCCTAGTAGATAATGTACGGGCGCGTTGGCACGGACATAAAATATTCGCCGAACTTTCGATTGAAGTGGAAGGGACATTAACCACATCTGCCAGCCACGATATTGGCGAGGAAGTGCGCCATCGCCTGTGGCATAGTGTAACCACGCTGGAAGATGCAGTGGTGCATGTTGACCCGTACATTGATGGCACAAATAGCCACCACGATTCAACCGCCCATCACCTACGCACCAACAGTGCAGACAAATAAAAAAAGGCGGGTTACTCCAAGCTAAAGAAGTAACCCGCTGCAATTATTCAAATGACAGGGAAATTAACCCACTACTTCAATATTGTCCAGACCACCATAAGCGGAATACCACGGTTTTCCACCCTTCGCAAGCACTTCATTAAGCGCTTGGATGTTCTTAACGCCTCGATCCAGCAACCATTCTTCCAGAGCAGCGCCACCCTTCTCACCGAAAACTGGAACGCCCTCTTTCCAAGTTGCACGTCCACACAACACACCACTATAGCCCACGCCTGCTTCGGCAGCGAGTTCTAGGCTCTCGCGGAACACATCATCGTCCACACCTGCGCTCAGGTAAATGAAAGGTTTTTTGGTAACTGCGGCGGAGGAATGGAAAAATCCCAGCGCAGCTTTCTTGTCGTAAGCAGCTTCTCCACCTTTGAAAGCGCGGCTACCAGCCAAAAATTCCACGTTGAAGGGGATTTCTACCTTCAGAATGTCCACGCCATATCGGTCTTTAGAAAATTCTTCCATGTAGGCAGTGACATACTGCGGTTTTATCTTGGCGAACTCCAGACCCTTCTCATCATAATTATCGTCATAAGCAAGCGGCTCAAGGAAGAAGGGTACATCTAATGCCGTACATTCCGCACCAATACGCTCGATGAAAGCCGTTTTCACGGAATTAATACTCTCAGAGTCAAAGGGATTGTAATACAGCAGGATTTTGACCGCATCTGCGCCAGCTTCGAGCAACCGACGAGCGCTCCACTCCGGCAACAGGTCGGGCAAGCGACCCTTTACACCGACATCGTAGCCGGTTTTCTCATAAGCCAGCAAAACGCCGGTACCGGGGGCGCGTGCTTCCAACGAAGGCAAGCCGTATTCTGGATCCATCAGGATGGCACTAGAATAGGGAGTTAATACCTTAGTAACAATAGTTTTAAACTCGGTAAGAACATCGTCAGAAACAGCAGAGCCTCGCGCCTTTTCAATGCTCTTTTTCAACGAACCACGCTGATCCATAGCGGCGGCAGCTATGATACCATTATTATCACTGCAATTCTGGATATGGGTAAATTTACCCTTTGTCATTTTTACTTTACTCATGAAACCCCTCTTCACAAATTATTTGGTTAGTTCAAGCGGTTGATGCAGAGTATTAAGCCTTTGAGTCAAAGCTTCTTTCACATGTTTATATTCTAGCACTTTGAAACAAAGAATGCCAATTTATTAGTATTAAATGCACAAAATTTCAGTTCATTTTTAGTTAGGATTTAAAAAAGCAAGGAGCATAAACCCCTTGCCAGAATTTGATTATATTCTCTTGAGATTAGCGGCGATTGGAGGAACGCCGCGCTAACGCATCGGCAGTTACCGCTAAAATCAGAACGACTCCTTCAATTACGTTCTTTATACTCTGTTCCTGATCTTGCAGGGTCAAACCGTTTTCAAGGCTGCCAATTACCAGCGCACCCAATACAACTGCCCAGATTGAGCCGCGACCACCGAACAGACTAACCCCACCGATTACAGCTGCCGCAATAGCCCTTAGTAGTAGGGTAGAATCAATTTGGGATGCCGCAGCGGTGCTACGCGATAGAAGCATGATTCCAGCAAAAGCCGCCAGCGTTGAAGCCAACGCGAAGATGGAAAGTTTCATTAAAGTGGTATTGATACCGGCGCGGCGAGCCGCTTCGCTGTTACCGCCCACTGCATAAAGATGTCGCCCATAGGTAGTTCTCGTCAGCAATATCCAAAAGGTCACAACCAGCCCGACCCAAATTAAACCCGCAATAGGCACACCATTATAGGATTGGAGCAACCAGATAACAGCAACCGGCACTATCACCGTCAAACTAAACTGAATGCCTAGGCGCAAAGGGGTTTTGGTTTTCAAACCAATTGCTGCACGACGGCGCTGTTCCAAAAGTACAAAGGCTATATATAAGCCGATACCAACTAAAGGAACGAGCCAGCCAAATAGATTATCCATATAGTTAGGGGCAAGGTCGCGGAGAATCGGGTCGCGCACCGTTAGAGTGGTTTGGCGACCCAATACCAACAACAAGATGCCGGCATAGAAAATAGAACCGGCTAGAGTTACTATAAAAGATGGGACTCGTAGTACCGCGATAAAGAAGCCATTGACCAACCCGATAGCAGCACCCGCTACCAGACCGACCAGAATAGCCGCCCACCCGTTCCATTCCTGATAAACCGACAGCACCGCTGTAATAGCGCCGCAAGTCTGTGAAACCGCCGCCAAACTCAGGTCGATTTCCCCGAGCAATAGCACCAAAACCGCCGCGATACCGATAATACCAACCGAGACCACCTGTTGTAGCAGGTTCGAAATGTTGCGTGGGTCCAGAAATATTCCATTGGTGCTGATCTGGAAAAAAACCACTATAATGAGTAAGGTAACTAGTACAGGTAGAAAGCCTAAATCTTGGCGCAACAATGTTTTTATGCTAAAATTTTCCGCCGGTGGAGGTGGTACTGTTCCAGCAAGACCGGGTAATTTTTCTACTACAAAGTTTTTGGTTTTGAGTTCGTTACTCATGGCTATACCTCTGCCTCCGTACCTGCCGGAATTTCACCGAATTCGGCTCCAGTAATTGCTCCCACCACTTTTTCAGGAGTTGTACTTTTAATATCAAAGGTGGCAGAACGCCGTCCTAAGCGCATTACAATCGCCCGATCTACTACTTCAAATACATCATGGAGGTTGTGCGAAATAACCACTACCGCCAGACCTTGCTCACGCAAGCGACGAATCAATTGCAAGACCTGTTTGGTTTGAGCGACACCAAGCGCAGCGGTAGGCTCGTCCAACAAAACCACTTTGGGTTTGCGTAGAATGGTTTTGGCTACTGCGATAGATTGGCGCTGCCCGCCGGAGAGAGCGGCTACAGGCACGCGCACTGAGGGGATTTTCACATCCAACGAACGCAACACATTAAGGGTAAGCCGTTCCATCTCTACTTCATTAAGAGTACCCATCAGCAATTCTTCGCGACCGAGCCAAAGGTTAGCCACTACGTCGAGATTATCGCAAAGGGCGAGGTCTTGGTACACCGTTTCAATCCCTAGGCGGTTGGCATCTTGAGGAGAAGTTATATGAACACTTTCTCCTTCTATAAAATAGTCCCCAGAATCCGGTATATAGACCCCGGAAATTACTTTGATGAGGGTGGATTTGCCAGCGCCGTTGTCACCAACAAGCCCAACCACCTCCCCAGCATATGCTTCAAAATCTACATTCATCAGCGCACGCACCGCGCCGAAGGTTTTATTTATGCCTTTTAGCTGCAAGCGCGGTACCCCAATACCAGCAGTTTTGGCAGTTACTTTCTCACTCATTCCTGTTTCTCATCTTCTACCCCTAGAGGAGTGTTTCTGGACGGTTGGTTATAGACAAATCCGAAAGCAGTCAGACTTACACTCGGAATGTACAACTATATTTATAAGCGTTAAGACTTAGACGCTCTGATTTTCCTCAACGTTGCGTTGAAAAAATATGCCAACCTGATAAAGTGAAATATTTCTGAAGTTCTTTAGTACGTTGTTCGGTACATGGAGCAGACATAAAACACCCCTGCAAGCAGGATACGCACGCTGTTTAACTCAGGATGGCATAGGTGTGAACAGACTCGGATAAAAATTGCCCCCACTCTTGTGGGAATGGGGGCAAAAGTTTGCCGGGATTAGCAGATACCACCGGTACCAGCGGGAAGACCTTTGCAGGCATTTTCTTTCTTGACAAAACCGTCTTTGAACACAGTGGAGACAATGTTGTCTTTAGTCACGGTTACGGGAACTGCTAGAACAGACGATATATCTACGCCACCTTTGGTCTTGGTTTTACCGTTTATAATGCTACCGGGGTCTGTACCAGCAGCGAGAGCGGCTACCAACTGACCGGTCGCTTTGGCTTCCAGCGGTATAGCTTTGTAAACAGTCATACCTTGGTCTCCGGTGATGATATTCTTGATACCATCATCAGAAGCATCCTGACCGGTAACAGGCACTTTGCCATTCAACTTCTGGGCACGCAGCGCGGCGATAACGGTGTTAGCCATACCGTCGTTAGCAACATAAGCAATCTGGAGGTCGTTCTTCTGAGCGGTCAAAACGCCTTCCATCAAGGTTTGGGCTTTGGCATTGTCCCAATCCGGGGTGTACTGATCGTAAACCATGGTCAAGTCGCCGCTGTCAACCAGAGGTTTCAGCTTATTGAGAGCGCCTTGGCGGAAGAGCAGCGCGTTGTTGTCGGTCTGACCGCCGTTAATCATTGCCAGTTTCGCGCCCTTTTTCAGACCATAGTTACCGGCTTTGTATTGGTCAGCCAGCCACTGACCCTGCAATTCGCCTACCTTCACATTGTCGAAGGAGACATAGTAAGCAGAATCATTGTCTTGGATTAAGCGGTCGTAAGCGATAACCGGCACTTTAGCAGCTTTAGCTTTCTGCACGATGGCGGAAGCTTTATCACCGTCAACAGCGCCCACTACCAGAATGCAAGCCCCCTTGGTCAGAGCAGCCTCAGCCTGGTTCTGCTGTGTGTCGGCATTTTTACTAGCGTTGGAATACTGAACGGTAGCGCCGGGGATTGCGGCAGCAATTTCCGACTGAAGCAATGGGCGGTCTAAGGCATCCCAGCGGAACGAAGTGTCGGTTTCAGGTAGTAAAATTGCAACGTTCTTGCAGCCTTTAGCCGCAGAGAAGTCGGCTTTTGCGGCGACAGCAGTAGTAGCTCCAACAGCGGTGGTTGCAGATGCCGTAGTAGCAGCCGGTACAGGGGTAGCAGTGTTGTCACTTTTGTAACAATGATTGCAGCAAGTTAGCTTAGATTTGTAGTAGCAGCCGGTACAGGGGTAGCAGTGTTGTCACCGCAAGCACCCAGCATCATGGCAGAACCCATCACAACTGCCAATCCAAGACCAAACTTTTTGTACAGGGACTTGGTAAGTTTCATCCTTGCCTCCTTGGTAGATAAGTGAACAGCATTGTTACGCTTCTTAAGGATTAGGGCGTGCAACAAAGTCGGAAATATGCAAACTTAAGACGATGATGTAGAAAAACCGTTGGATTTCCGGGCAAAGTCATATCCGCCCATTTATTCCCAAAAAAAACTGGGAATGGAATTGATTTGAACTGCTAACCATGCTAAAAACATGGGATTTTATCATTGCAGCCTTTGTTATAACCTATGCGATTTACGAGAGATTGGTCTGTTGTGTTGAATGGTGTAGTTTATTACGAGTCAACTAGCAGAATCATAAATCATTTTGATTTATTTGTCAATAGGTTCTTTCTATAAATCAATTTGATTTATTATTGGCAAACATATTGCAAATTTTGTAAAAAGATTCTATCCTTTACAGGATAGTAACTTTCCCAACCAATAAAGTAAAATTAATACAGCAAATTGCTCGCAAGTTTGGTTAATTAATAACTGATTATGACCCGTATAACTCAACGTGTAAATAGTAAGCGCATTGGATTAATCGGAGGCAACATGCCGGGAGGCACAAATCTACCGCGCATTCGGGACTACAATCAAGGGGTAGTGTTAGAAGCAATTCGGCTTGGTGACGGAATTAGCCGGGTTAAGATTGCAGAGGATACCGGGCTGACTGCCCAGACCGTTTCTAACATTGTGCGGCGTTTGCTGGAAGAAGGGCTAGTAGTAGAAGCTGGGGTTGACCCCTCCGGGCGCAAACCTCGCGTTAAGTTGCGCATCAATCCTGAAACGCGCTATGCAGTGGGCGTGTTAATGGATCGGGACGGGATTTCGCTGGCATTGTTGGCGTTGGATGGAAGCGTGGTGGCAAGTTCCTTCCAACCGTTGACTGTTCCCGTATATGAAACAGACGCGATTATTGATATGGTGGCACGCTGTATCCGCGAAATGATCGAAAATGCGCGGATTCCTGAGCATAAAATATTGGGAGTAGGGGTAGGCTGGCCCGGAGCAATGGATCACGAGCGGGGTATTGTATATGAGCCGCTGGATTTATTCGGGCAGAATTGGAAAGAACTAAACCTGAAAGAGGCGCTGGAAGAACGCACTGGTTTGCGGGTACTGGTAGATAACGATGCTACCGCTGCCGCTATAGGCGAGCATTGGGTGGGCGGCGCACAAAACGCCACAAATTACGCCTACATTTTTATGGGCGCAGGCATAGGCGCAGGTATTTTCATCCAAGATCAAATTTACCGGGGCGATACCACTAACGCCGGAGAGTTCGGGCATATTGCTATAAACTTTGAGGGTCCGCTATGCTTTTGTGGTAATCGGGGCTGTCTGGAAACTTACTGCTCCCCGGCAGCAATGGTAGCAAAGATTAATATGCTGCTGGACGAAAACAAGCCTAGTTTGTTGAGCGTACGCAAAGGTAAAATTGATTTTGAGACAGTGACCAACGCCGCGCTCGAAGGCGATGAACTGGCGCTTTCGGTAGTAAAGGAAGCGGCGCGTATTCTAGCGGCGGGTATCGTCAGTCTGGTAAACTTATTGGACATTCGGCTGGTGATTCTGGGAGGCAACAAATTGCACTCGCTCCGTCACCTCTATCAAAACGAGGTGGACAAAGCCTTGAACGAGCGGTTAATCACCCGCAATGTGAAGCCGGTAACAGTGGAGCTTTCAATGGCAGGCGAATTTGCCGGAGCAGTAGGCGCGGCAGCACTGGTACTACACGAAATCTATACCCCCCGTTTGGCAGGATTGAGTCTTTCCTCCTGATAAAAAGAGCGCCCCCCCTTGCCTATTTACTCGGCTTGCTTTGCCGTTGGTACGCAAAAAGCCCGTCCTTAATCTGATAAATAGCGAAATCGGTCAGGTCAGTGTCTCCGTTTGCATCGAAACTCCACCGCCCCAACACCCCCTCAAAGTTTTTGGTAGCAGCGATAGCATTCAGAATCGCCTTCCGATCTTTTTTCCCCGCATTCTTGATAGCATTCAACGCCACCGACATCACCTCGTAGCCGTGCAAAGTGTAGTTAGTAGGCGTGCCGAAACGAGCGCGATAGCGTTTGAGGAAATCCTGACCTTTGGTGGGTAACAAATTTTCCGGCACGCCGCTGATAGAGCTATAGGTTGCCACCTCACCCGCAACACCGGCGCTTTTAAGGAATGCTGGGTTATTGAAACCATCGCCGCCCATAAAGGGAACGGTCACTCCGGCAGCGCGTACATCTGCCAACAAACGACCGGGTTGGTTTTGGGCTGTTCCGCCAAAGAAAACCATGTCCGGCTTGGCATCGCGAATCTTACGAGCAAGGTTGCGGTAATCGGCAGCGCGTTCCTGAACTGTAGAGCGTCCCACGATAGAAATACCATATTTGGAGGCTTCACGCTCCACCGAATCGGTTAGACCCTTGCCGTAAACAAAAAGGTCTGGTTCGCTGACCAAATACAACCGCTTTACCTTGAATTCTTCACGAGCGAACAGCACAATTGCAGGTCCCTGCCAATCATCACGCGCCACCACTCGGAAATAATTACGGGTTTTGGTAGGATAAAAATTATCCGGTTCCCCTGTTTTGGTGATGCCATCAACCGCCAACGTCAAGCCGGGGTAGGTATTGGAGGGGCTAATAATCGGCAACCCGGCGCGGTTAAGAATCGGAATAGCCACCTGCGCCGCCCCGCTATTATAAGGACCAAGAAAAACCATCGCGTCCGGGTCATTAGCGGCTTGGGTAGCATTGGCTTTCTCGGTGGTTTCGTCCCATTGCCCACGTTGCGCGGTGGCATCATCAAGGCTCACGAAATCAATCTTGAACCCGTTGATAGTCTTGTCAGGTCCGGCAACATCTTCCAACGCCATTTGCATAGCGTTAGTCAGAGTCAAGCTCTGTTCTTTGCTGCTACCCGTAAGTGGCAAACTGGAATAGATACGAATAGTTCCGCTATTTTGCTGGACAAGCGCATAATTTACGGCAACATCCGGCGCAAGCACAGCGTCAACCCGCTGCGAGGAGGTGGTAGCGTTACCGACCGCTGCACCACAACCCTGCAACCCTAGCAATAGCAAAAATAGCAGAGAAAGTTTTTTCAGATTTTTCATTTCCATCAATTCCTCCGCTCCCTTAAAATTCCCTGCGCCAAACCAGCAAACCAGCTGCCGCCAACGCCAGCGCCGCCGGATAGATAATCCAAGCAAGCTGAGTGGCAAAACTCAAACCGTCAGTACCTTGCTGACTACGCTTGCGGTAATCTTGAATATTGAGGTCGCGTTCCTTGTTCAAGCTATCAGCCATAAAGGCATAGGCTTTCGCCCCGTCTCCGGAACGCAGCGTAAGCGCATCATCAATTTTGCCAGATATTACCAATGGGCTAAACCGATTTTGCATATTTAGCCAGTCGCGATAGGCTTTGATAAACTGATTCAGGTTGTTGGAACTATAAGAGGCAGGCAATTCGCGACACAACTGGGCAATATTCCCCTCGAAATTATAATTGGTACGTGAAGTAGCAGAAGCGGGGCAATCCTGCAATTGCGCAGGGTCAACCAACAACGTACCGTCCTTTGTACGCAGCGAAAGCAGCAATTCCAGCCGCGTTTTCAAATCTTGATTATAAATCTCGTCACGCACACCCGTCCCAAGCCCGGTTTGCCCCACTAATTGCTTGCCGCTGATAACCCATTGCACCTGATCTGCCGAAGCATCGGTAATATAAGTCAGCGAGTCGCTGAGAAGCGCGGTGCGGTTGTAGGTAGCTACCACTTGCGTCAGGTCTCGGCGACTGTTGGACAACACCGACCAAAGAAAAGCCGAATATATCAACACGATTACCAGAGCCAAATTGAGCAACGGCACAAATACACGCTTTACCCTGAAGGTAAGCCACAAGTTTGTTACCAATAACGTAGCGCCAAAAAGGACGGTAGCCGCCGCCGCCAAATATTGTTGCAATTCGGCAGAATAAACCGCGCTGCTTTCGGCTTCTTCAAGGCGCGATTGGTGGATGCTACGCAAGAAGTATAGACTGGCAAAAATCGGTTCGTAATTATCATTTTGTCCATTCAGAAAAGCTTGAATCGCGGTGGTAAGGTCGCCCTTATCGGTTAAGGCACGCGCTTGAGCCAACGCATCCTGCAAACGCCCGTAGCGACTGCTAATATAGAGCAACGCTTTGGAGGCATCTGGCTTAATATCGTTACTGTAATTGCTAAGAGCGTTGTAACCGCGCTGCAAAGCAAGGTCAAAAGCGGCACGCTGCTCTTCGATTTTGGTGAGAATGACCTGTTTGTTGGTAGCAGGAGCGAGCGCACCGGGAGCAACGCTGGTAGCTTTGCCTTGATCCGCCAGAATATATTCGCCAGTATTCTCCACTTCACCCGCAAGTAATTGAGTAGCATCATTGGTAGCATTGATGCTCGGCACTGCAATTGAGGCTATTTCGTTGAAAGTAGAGATGCGGGCGGTGGTCGCGCTGATTACCGCCAGAAAAGCGACAACTGCCAGCGCCGCGCAAGCTCCCATAAACCATAGAATCTGGCGGCGCAGCGTCCGATTGCGCTTTTGGGCAAGGTGAAGGGACGCTGCCCCGCCGGGTACCTGAGATACATTGACAGCCAAGCTCTGTCCTCCTGAATTTCGACAGGTAATAAACACGAAAGCGGAGAAAGCTTTCAGGGCTTTTGCAATATGCAATTTATCTCAAGCAAAAGCCCAATTCAAACTTGCTCCAAACTAACCCATATTATAAAGCATTTCAGGAAGGAACGATGGCAACACGGCTATAGTTAGTGGGGTCAAACTTGACTTGAATAATCGCACCACTGGTATATTTCGCCTGTGAAGCGTAAGTAACGAGCGCAAAGGACTCGGATTGAAAAGATGGTTGCCCAAACGGTTGTACTTCCAACGAAAAAATCTTTGGAGAAGTGCCGTCCGGCAAAGGCGCACCGTAGTCGCGCACGCCCAGAATACGAGCGGTGGCAGGCTGTCCGCTCTGGAAGAGCGTGGCACTGTTCGTAACACTATAATACGCGCTACTTTTAGCTTTGTGGCAGGCTGTCCGCTCTGGAAGAGCGTGGCACTGAGGGCGTTCTGCTGCATTACAATCTGCTGAAGTTCGGGGGGAATCTGACTAAGAGCAGCCATTTGCATGCCGCCCATACCACCGCTTAAAATCGCGCTCAAAGCTACTTTGCTGGTATCATTCGGATCATATTTCACTTCGACCATCTGCCCCGGCTGCACCTGCGCCAACTGAATCATCGGCACAACCTTGCGTGCTTCCGCCTGAAAAGGGGGACGATCTGATGGCATAACCTGAATAGTCATACCGATTTCGGGTTGCTCGTTAATATACATTCCGGTTTGCCAAACTTTAACAATCGTACCGTTCGCGGTCAATCCGGTATTTAAAAGTTGGCGACTTCGCATTCCACGACGTACAATTGGTATAAATACAATTAGGATTATAGCGATTGGCAATGCAACAGAAAGCCCGATAATTATGCCAATATTATTCATAGACATAAATCAATACTCCTAAGTTAAAATTAGGTGACACAACGTTACAAGCACACTTGCTAAATCATAACTCTAAACAGCCAAAGCGCGTGTTAAACAGGTCACACCGACAATAAAAACGCCACCCGTAAGAAAATGAGTGAAGTTCCTACCGAAATTTCTTGAGTTTTTATATCTAATTTCAAATAAGCAGATAAAGCATCTTGACAGCCTGAACAGGTGGCATTATAATAAAGTTATGACGCAGTGCGTCATAGAGGCGCTTCTGCTCCAACCTCATAAAATATTATTTAGAAGGAGACAATGCTATGGCGGATGACATTAAGATTAAAGTAAAAGATGCTGAAGTTGACGCTCTCGAAGAGCTTGACACTGAAGTAGGCGGTTCTTCCGGTTTGTTCGGAGTCAATGTTGGCAAAACCGTACTCAATCTCGTAAAATTGGAATACAACTTGGTTACTGCACCGCTCGCCCTTTTCCCCAAGAAAACCCGCGTGCTTGCCAAGCAGACCACAGTTGATTTCTTCCAGACCATTCGGTCTTTCGTGGACAGAGTAACCGATGACCTCGAAGAGATTGTCGTTAGCAGCCTCGAAAAGGATAAAGCAGCCGAGTAATTTCTACGCTGTTTAACATTCGCTTTTGCTAGTCTGAAGAAAAACGAGAAGAGAGTGACCTTCGGGTCACTTTCTTTTTTACTTGGTCTTTCCTATCTAAAAACAGGTGCGCTATAATACACTACCTGAACTATTTTGGAGAGGAATGCGCCATGCCTGTACAATACTTTGATGAGACCCGCTTGTTTTGCCTGACCACCGCCACTACCGCTTACCTATTTCAAATCAGCCCGGACGGACAGCCACTACACCTCTATTGGGGCGCAAAATTGCCGCGTATTGAAGATTACCCGCTCGCTCCCCCCGACCGCCAGCATTCCAGCTTTAACGCTACTTTACACCAGAATATGAGCGAGTATTTATGCCGTAGCGGTATTGCCGAATATGAACCGTCATTGCGCGTTACCTTCGCTGATGGCGTTCGCGATGTGCGCCTGAAATACCTTTCGTACCGGATTGAGGGAGAAAGCCTTAGCGTTCGGTTGGCGGATATTTTCTACAAGCTGGAATTATCGCTGGAATATCGGATTGTTCCAGAATGCGACATGCTGGCGAGGCGCGTCACAGTTTACAACAATGGGCAAGAACCTATCACACTGGAACAAATATTGAGCGCAAGCCTACCGCTTGCACCCGACCGGGGCGATTACCGCCTTACCCACCTATCAGGAGCATGGGCTTGCGAAGCGCTGCTGGAAAGATGCGCCATCACGCCGGGGCGCAAATCGCTGGAAGGTCGCCTGAACTATTCGGGGCATGCTGCTAACCCCTTTTTCGCGCTAGATTTGGTTGATAGGGCAGGTCAGGGCGCGGGGGAAAGCGTAGGCGAGGTATATTTCGGGGCGTTGCAATGGAGCGGTAACTGGAAAATCGTGGTGGAGCAGGAACGCGCCGCCGGAAAAAGAACGCGAGTAGCGGGCGGTATAAATGATTTCGAGTTTTCGTGGCAGCTTGGCGCGAGCAACAGTTTCGAGACTCCGTGGATGGCGTTAGGTTATAGCAACGCTGGTTTCGGGAAAATGAGCCGCAACCTACACCGCTACGTTAGCGAACAGCTATTACCTCCGCAATTCGCACACGAGTTGCGCCCGGTGCTTTACAACAGTTGGGAAGCAGTTTTCTTCGAGGTGAACGAGGCATCGCAAATAACGCTGGCAGAAAAAGCGACAAAACTGGGCGCAGAGGTGTTTGTAGTGGACGATGGCTGGTTTGGGGAACGACATAGCGACCGCGCCGGGCTTGGCGACTGGCAAACCAATCCAGCTAAATTCCCCAACGGCTTGAAGCCCCTAATTGCGAAAGTGAACACGCTTGGGATGGATTTCGGGCTGTGGGTTGAGCCGGAGATGGTGAACCCGGACAGTGATTTGTACAGGGCACATCCAGAATGGGCTTATCACTATCCCAACCGTGAGCCAATTACCGGACGTAATCAGCTAATCCTGAACTTGTGCCGTGAAGATGTCCAAGATTGGATGTTGGGTTGGCTAGATGCGCTACTCTCTAAGCATAATATACGTTATGTCAAATGGGATTATAATCGCGCTATCAGTGAGATAGGCTGGACTGATGGGGCGCAAAGCGAAATTCCGGTGCGCCATGTACAGGCGCTCTATAGCATCGTGGCACAATTACGAGCGAAACATCCTTATGTGTTGTTTGAAGCCTGTTCCGGCGGTGGTGGACGTGCCGATATGGGGATGCTTACTCACTTCGACCATGTGTGGACGAGTGATAACACCGACCCGCTCGACCGCTTGCTAATCCAACAGGGCTATTCATTGGTATATCCTCCCAAAACCATGTATTGCTGGGTCACTGCCACCGATTGGAACGCGGGAAATTACTCCCTGCGCTACCGCTTCCACTCCTCTTTTATGGGTGCGCTAGGAATCGGTACTAACCTCAACAGCATGAGCGAGCAGAACTTAGCAGAAGCCGCCGCGCTGGTAGCACAATACAAACAGCTACGCCCGGTTATTCAGCATGGGAATTTCTACCGCCTTACCACACTAGGCGAAAAAGAGGTGCAGGCTTACCAATACCAACGCGAAGGCGAAGGGGTAGTGCTGGCGTTCGGGCAACGCTATCACTTCTGGAAGTTCCTGAACCGCTTGCGTCTTTACGGACTGGAAGCGGAGGTGCTTTATCAACTAGAGGGGGATTTGATGAAAGACGAACCGCGCCTATTGAGCGGTGAAGCACTGATGCGGCGCGGGCTTGTCCCTAAATTAGAACACGCCTTGAGCAGCGCACTGATTACCTTGCACAAAATATAAGTAGCATGAGGTGTATAGATGGCAGATGAGCAAAAAGAGATAATCCGTCCGATAGCAGGACGACCCAACTTCGCGCCTGATTACGGGCTGGATACAGCAGATGACATCCAGTTATTGGAATGGGAATGGGTCACCGAAAAAATGACCCTTTCTCATAACTACTGGATAGGCAGCACCCGCCCCGATGGTAAACCGCACGCCATGCCGGTATGGGGCTTGTGGTTAGAAGGCACGTTTTATTTTGCTACCGGACGCACTTCTCGTAAAGGGCGCAACCTATTACAAAACCCGGAAGCGGTGGTACATCTGGAGAGCGGGGATGAAGTGGTAATTTTCGAGGGCAGGGTGGAGGAGTTCAACGACCCGGCGTTGTTCGAGCGGTTCGCTGAAGCTTACGGGCAAAAATACGCCGGTTTCAAACCCGCCTACGACCCGGCTAACCTATATCTGAAACTTATCCCGCGAGTAGCTTTTGGCTGGCTAGAAAAAGATTTCGCAAACAGTGCCACTCGCTGGCAATTTTCCTAAAGCAGGGAGGTTTTCAAGTTCAAAGCTGGAATTTTAATAAAATTTTAGCAAAAAATTGTATGCGACATCACCTTTCTTCTTGCCTACAATGGTATAATTAAGGTAAGGAGAACTCCGTTTTGACAAAATTATAAACAACGGAGTATTTTCCAACAGCTATCTAGACGGAGGAAGACTATGGAACTAACTATCCGGGGTAAAAACGTAAAGGTTAGCGATGAGCGCCGAGAGCTAATCGAAACCAAATTGGGTAAACTCAATCACTACCTTGAAACAGTACACGATGCCACGGTCGAATTAACCGCACAACACTCTCACAAACTGGCTGAACGGCTAGGTGTAGAAGTAACCTTACGGGTAAACGGCACAATTCTAAGAGCGGAAGAACAAGATAGCGACTTGGCTACCGCCCTTGACAAGGTGCATGACAAGATGCAACGACAGATGGTACGCTACAAAGAGCGACAAGTCGCGCGACGTGGTAGAACCAAATTGAGTGAGGCTGTTGCTCCACAAGAACCTGCCGAAGAAGCAATTTTACCTGTAGAATTTATCTCCCCGGTCAAGGTTAAAACCTTCCCTATCATTCCAATGATAGCCGAGGAGGCGATTGAAGAACTCGAGTATGTTGGTCACGATTTCTACATGTATATGGATGCAGAATCCAAGCAGATAAATGTAGTTTACCGCCGGAAGGAGGGCGGTTACGGCTTGCTTAAGCCGGAAGTATAGCTCATGTAAATAGTCTTTGCCCCCTCCCTGAACTTAGGAGAGGGGGCTATTTATTTCTCCGGTGAAAGCGTGGATAAAGCGGAGAGGAAATCCTGTGCGCCCTGTTGCCATGTAAAATGCTGCGCGACTCGTGCTGCGCCTCTCCGCCCGATTTCCTGCGCCTCAGTTGGGTGGGTTAACAGCCATTCCAGCGTTGCCCCGAACGCTGCCGGATTTGCCTCTACCAAAAACCCGGTTTGCCCTTCCAGAATTATATCGCGGGGACCGCCCTCGTCCGCCGCCACTACAGGCAAACCCGCCGCACTGGCTTCTAATACCGACAACCCAAAACTCTCGGCGCGACCAGAGTGCAAATAAACAGCAGCAACAGAATAGCAGGCTGCCAGTTCCTCATCCGGCACGAATCCGGCAAACACCACACTATCACCTATTCCAAGCCTCCCTGCCAACTCTCTGAGATTTTGCGCTTCCGGTCCAGAGCCGACTACCAATAGCGCTACATCCGGGTATTTTGGCAGCAACAGCGATAATGCTTCCAATTGCAGATTGACTCGTTTGCGTGGGTGAAGGTGGTTGACGGTCAAGATAACGCGCTTGCCCTCCAGCCCGAAACGAGCGCGAATCTGGTTAGCGGATTCTGCTGGGTCTGACGATTTGGTTAGCTCTGCCCCATGCGTGATAACTATTGAAGGCAACCCGTAAGTTTCACGAATCAGGCTCTGCCCGTAGCACCCATTCACCAGCGCCGCCGAGGCTTGCCGCGCCAGATAGCGATCTATCGGACGATACAACCGAAAGAACGGTTTCACCAATCCACTAACTCGCCCTGCCCACGCCCGACTGACCTCGCCAATATCAGTATAGGCAGCGCGGGGCGGTTCGTAGCAAAAATAGAACAGGGGCATTTTCAGACGGTGCAAATGCTTGCCCCACCACAACCCCGGTAGGCTAGGCGGTCCGAAAAAGCACAATGCGCTTATCTTTTCGCCGCTTTCCCGTTCGATGTGCGATAGCTGTCTCAACAGAAAAGGCGTGGAAAAATATTCCAGCAGCGAATTAAGGTAATGGTTGGGAGTACGGTTGAGGTTAAAGCCGCTCTCGCACAAGCGCACCCCGGCGGGTATAGCAGCGCGACATGCGGGACTAACGGTATGGGTCAAGAGAGTCACACAATGACTACTCCCCGGCGTAGAAGCGATTGCCCCTGCCAATTCAAGAATTAGCCGCTGCGCGCCGGTCAAGTTTTTCAGTTGTGGGTATAGAAAGGCGAAATGCACTAATCCTCTATCAGCATAACGGGGATGCCGTTCTCAATGCGATATTCGCGTGGGCATTTCGGGTCATCGCATTTATCGGTGCAGACGAGTTTGGTTTTATCTTCGCTCAGCGCTACCTTTTTCTTGCTACGAGGGCAAACCAGAATTGCCAACAAATCTTCGCTAATAGGGCTTTCTTTTGTGCTATCCTGCGACATAGTTTATCCTCCGGTATATAAAACATAATTTAGCCTGTTATCGGAAGAATTTTACCATATTTTCAGGCAAGCGTTTTATAGAGTCAGGGATGTCCCTTGAACCGCTGCTCTCTCCTCCTCTTCGGCGGATTACTGCCCTGTTTATAGAGTGGAGTAGAAATTATCAGACGGCGCGAAATCAACAAATACAACTTTTGAAGGATTAGTCGGGTCGTATTTTACCTTTACCACTGCATCGGGAGTCAGTCTGGCAATTTGACGCGCAGAAAAATACCCATTCAATTCAGCTTTGAAAGGATGTTGTTTCGGCGGGAATACTTCCACCTCAAGTAGCATCAAGGTATCCCTAGAACGACGATCAGTCATGGTGGTGTTAATCACAAGTGCTGACGCAATTCGTAAGGTTTTATCCTTATGCTCGGCTATTTCAGGCACTTTATTTACTGGTAAAAGGATATGTGCGGCAGCATACATTAACAGGATTGCCAAAACCGCAAATACCAAAATAGTGAAATCCATAGATACAACCCTTGCAATGGGGATTATAAGTTATTTACTTACCCCGCCATATTGTAACCTATGAGTCGTCTTATAGGATTAAGCTCAGATTAAGAACTTTTAAAATAAGCATGTTCTACCTTTTTGCCATAGGGCTGACTGAATTACAGTAATTGGCAGTAAAAATACTGGTTTTGGAAGCTATTTTAGGGATACAATGAAGTTGAAAGTTAATAAAGCCGCTTCTAACTTGAAAAAAATTCCCAACAATACGCCCGACAAATAGCAAAACTACAGGAGTAGCGGCACTTGCGAAACAAAAGGGAAACGCCCTTCTATATGTGCAAGCCTGAAAACAGGGAGGTTAATCGTATGCAAACGTTAAGTTCGTTTCTAATGGACAGGGTTGAGCATTATAGCACCCGCCCCGCTCTATTGACCGGACAGGGCGCAAAGGTAGAGCAGTGGAGCTATCAGGAGTTGTTGAATAAAGCTAGAATTATCGCAAACCATCTGGCAGAACAAGGTGTTAAAAACCGAGATCGGGTTATAATCTGGGCGCCGAATAGCCCTTGGTGGGTGGCAACATACTTCGCTTGCCATCAGATAGGCGCAATTCTGGTTCCTATTGATATTCGCAGTAGCAAGGACTTTGTAAACAAAGTGTTGGCACAGTCTGAAGCCACTTTAGCAATACTCTCTACGCAAACTCAGGAAAGCTGGAATGCAAATATAGCGTCAATCATGATTGAAAATCTGGAAAAGCTGCCTGATACAGGTAAACCCTTGCCACAATGCCCCACCCAAGTCGATGACATAGCTTTGTTGATGTTTACTTCCGGCACTACCGGAGACCCCAAAGGGGTTATGCTGACACATCACAACGTGCTTTCAAATGTGGATGCTACCAACGGAATTGTGCCGTTCCTATCGAACTATCGCCTTATGTCGTTGTTGCCGTTGAGTCATATGCTAGAGCAAACGCTGGGGCTTTTGCAACCGCTTTATCAGGGCGCAAGCGTTTATTATCCCGCCAGTTTGCAGCCAAATACCCTGTTCAGCGCCATGCAACAGCAACATATTACCATCATAATTTTGGTGCCACAGGTTTTGCAGTTATTTATGGACGGCATGGAGCGTGAGGTCAAAAAGCAAGGCAAGCAAAAAATCTGGCAGCGCATGCTCGCCATTTCGAGGTTTTTGCCGCTCAAAGCACGCCGTTTTATTTTCAAAACCGTACACAAACGATTGGGAGGACATTTGCGATATTTCGTAGCCGGAGGCGCATATCTCGACCCCGGACTGGCGCGTAAGTGGAATTTGCTAGGTGTTCAAGTGTTGCAAGGCTATGGCTTAACCGAAGCTGCGCCAGTTGTAACTGGCACACCACTATACCAGAAAGACCCCGCCTCAGTTGGGAAAGTATTGCCGGGAATTGAGATAAAATTTAACGAGGATAACGAAATTCTGCTAAGGGGCGCAACCATTACCGGAGGCTACTGGCACAATGAAAAAGCCACTCGTGACGCTTTCGAGAACGGTTGGTTCAGAACTGGCGATTTGGGCTACCTCGATAAGAAGGGCTATTTATACCTTCGCGGTCGCAAGAAGGACATGATTGTGCTATCCAACGGTAAGAATGTTTATCCCGAAGATGTGGAGCATGCCTTGAAACAAGTTCCCGGCATCAAAGAAGCGGTGGTGGTGGCATATCCTGAGAAGCCCGAACCGCAAGTACACGCAGTGCTAATCTGCGACCCTGAAGCAGGTAATCCGGCGACATTGGTAAAAGAGGCTAACAAAGCGCTTGCCCCTTACCAGTATATCAAGGGCTTTACGGTGTGGCATGAACCCGAATTTCCGCAGACCCACACGCTGAAAATCAAGAAGCGCGAGGTTATTAAGGAATTGGAAGCCCTGAAAAATGCGCCGATTAATATCGTCTGAAAAATTGCCGGGTAAGAATTTGTGGTTTATTTAGAAGAACTAGCGTTTCAGACAAGGGGCTTAAGCCCCTTGTTTTCAATTATTATTAGAGTTCCGCTGCTATTCCGGCGCGATTCAACTGACGATAAGCGCGTTCGTACATCTCGGCAGCGTGGGCAGTATCACCTTTCTGACGTAGCGTTCCGGCATAACGAAAATAGATTTTGCTGAGCAAATCACGCGCATTAGCATGTTCCAGTAATTCCACCGCTTGCTCGAAAAAGCGAATCGCGCTATCCAAATCCTGCTGGGAGGAAAGCAACCCGGCGCGACTGGCAAATGCCTGACCTTTAGCAATTATATCCACACTATCAATCGTGGAGAGCATTGCATCGCTATGCGACCGCGCTTTCTCCAGTTCACCCTTCTGCAGAAACAGGTCGCTCAGATTCATATGAGCATGAGTGATTGCTTCTTCATTGCGTTGGAATGAAGCAATCCGCAACGCATCCTCAAACTGAGTTTCGGCTTCATCAAATTGTTCGGTTTCTCGCATCAGCACCCCGAACCCGGCGCGAAGTTGGGCAAGTACGCGCTGATTACTGGCACATTCGTATAACGCTAGAGCCTTATTAGCAAAGTTACGGGCAGCGGGCAGGTTGCCATTTTCGCGATGAACTGCGCTGAGACCGGCGTAAAGATTAGCAAGTTTATCAGGGCTGGAGGCGTTTTCTGCCAAGCGCAACGCCTCACGGTACATCGAAATCGCCTCTTTCATGTCGCCAAGTTGATAGTGCAAAATTCCGAGATTACTATATATGCTCAACTGGAACTGAATATCCTTGATTTGACCATTTTCAACTGATTGAAGAGCCGTCCGCAATTGCTCGATTGCCAACACAGGCTTGGATTGGAGCATGTAAACGATTCCGGTAAGCTGTCGCACCTTTGCCTGCATCTCAAAATCGGCGGTTTTTTCAGCCAATTCACGAGCAACGCCAAGTTCGGGCAAAGCCAACGATGAATTATCCAAATCAACCAGTACAGTAGCAAGCGTAAAATGGTAATTCTTAAGTTGTTCAACGCTTAATTGTCGGATACGCACTTTAGTAGTAAGCAAGTTGCGGGCTTGTTCGTAGCGGCGCTGCTCTCTTAAAATTTTAGCTTCGGTAATCAGCAAATCCCAACGTGCGGGCGATTCTTGCTCGTCATCCATCGGGGCAATAGTCACCGCCAATTGATTGGTCATCATACCAGTGAGGAGGTAAGAAACGGTCACTCCCAATTGTTTAGCTATATACTCAAGAGCTTTAAGAGAGGGGGTAATTTTACCGCGCTCAATTGAACTTATATAACTTTTGGAAAACCGCTCACCCACCAATTCTTTCTGGCTCATCCCTTTATCGGTGCGTGACTCGCGAATACGTAAACCGACTATCGGTGCTAGACCTTCAAGAATATTCAAGCTTCTTTGCGCAACCATAAACCAACTTCCTTTATTATACACTAACATTGAAATGGTTAGCCGTTTCTAAAACGACTATACTTATTATTATAATATCTCAAATTTTACAAAATTACCATAGTATTTCAGAAATATAGGGCTTTCTTTTGTACTATTTTATAAATCTCTATAAATATAATTGTGACAATAATATTTATATATTTGAACCTGAAAACCAACACATGCTGAAGCCAACACAATTAATTAGCTCAATAAATAAAATTACACACAGTTCAAGCTTGTCAAATTATAATGTACAAGCTCAATTTGGTTAGCGTTAATATTTTCACATTAAATTGTAGAACCATTGTTTTAGAACATGAGGAATTTTAAACAGAGCGGCGGGGATGCCGCTCATAGACGTTTATTGACCTTTCCAAATCGGTTTGCGCTTTTCAAGGAAAGCCGTCAACCCTTCTCTGGAATCTTCGGTGAGGATGCACAGAGACAGCATAGAACTCAAGTAATCTAGCGATTGCTCAAAAGGCAAGTCACTAGCATTGTAGAGCGCGTCCTTGCCCAACTTCATGATGGCAGGGCTTTTCGCTGCCAGTTCTGTTGCCAGCGCATCAACTTCCTGTTTTAGTTGCTCTTGCGCCACCACACGAGTCGCTACGCCGATGCGTTCGGCTTCGTGCGCGTCAATCTGCCGCCCGGTTAGCATCAAGTCAATAGCTTTCTTGCGCCCAAGATTGCGAATGAGAATCGCCGAAATCATCATGGGAAACATGCCAACATTGATTTCAGGCGTACCGAAACGTGCTTGCTCACCTGCGATTACGAAATCGCAATTGACCGCCAAACCCATGCCACCAGCCAATGCCGCGCCCTGTACCTGCGCGATGATAGGTTTGCCGAGTTTGCCCAGCAACTCCCACAAGTAGATGAAAGGTTCGCGCCCTTTCCAACGGATGTATTCGCTCATGCTCTGCTGAGTTTCCGCCAAATCTGCGCCTGCACAGAATGCCTTGTCGCCCGCGCCACTCAACACCACCACTCGCACCGCCTGATTATCGCGACATTCTTCAAATGCTGCTACCAATTCGGAGATAGTGGCAGAATTAAGGGCATTGCGCCGTTCCGGGCGGTTGATGATTATATCGGCACGCGCCCCTTCGATTTGCAGCAGCACATTTCGGTACTCCATTGCACCGCTCCTCTCTTAAATCTTCCAACCTTGCATTTCTTCCAACGCCTTATAATTGGTCAAATCCAGCATCAAGGGAGTAATCGAGATTTTACCCTGCGTTATCGCTTCAATATCAGTACCTTCGCCAGGAATACCGCCGGGACGCTCTCCGCCAATCCAATAGTAAGCGCTGCCTCGCGGGTCGGTGCGTTTGTGCAATTCGTCAGTATAGATGCGCCTCCCCTGTCGGGTTAGCGTCACGCCTTTTATCTGTTCAGGCAGCAAATTCGGCACATTGATATTCCAAAAGTTATCCGGTTTTAGCTTGAGCGCACCGCTCTGAAAACGCATCACCAAATCGGCAATAAAATTTGAAGCGGTTTCAAAATGCCAGTTGGAATAGGCATCTAGCGAAACAGCAATAGCGGCAAATCCGGCGATATGCGCTTCCATCGCTGCCGCCACCGTACCACTGTAGGTAACATCATCGCCCAAATTTGGTCCGGTATTGATACCGCTTACCACCAAATCTGGCGGAGTTTCGAGGAAGCCGAGACTGGCGATGCTCACACAGTCAGCGGGCGTGCCATCGGTAGAAAAAGCGATGCTGCTACCGCCCCACCATTTCACCTCGCGCACTCGTAGTGGGCGATCCATTGTTTTATTATGACCGCTCACGCTCCAGTTATGGTCGGGCGCAATCACTGAAACTTGTACACCGGGGATTTTCACCAGTGCATCATAGTTAGCACGCAAGCCCTGACTATCAATACCGTCATCATTGGTTAGTAGTATGTGCATTAATGATTCTTTCTACAGTTAAGGAGAATTCAGTCTGATGAGTAATATAGCATTTTCGCAGGAAAAAATAAACGAGAAGAGCCAAAAAATATCATTCAACTAGTCCGAGGGCTTGTATTTTTTCTGTACTTTTCCTGCCCAAACCGCTATAATCAGCAGAGCTTAACCAACCATAGGTGAGGAGAATTATGACTCAGCAGCTTTACCAGCAAACCATTGAACTACGCGGGCATATAGTTGACAGCCTGATTTTGCCGCAGTTGATGGACGGCATTATGGATCTCGGCGGAAACTACGAGGTTGAGGAGTTCGAGTTAGGGCGCAACAAAACCGAAACCAGCTATTGCCGTATGCGTATCATTGCCACTACAGATAAGATTCTGGAAGAGGCGCTTCTGGTAGCGCAACGACTCGGCGCAGCTATTCTTTCCGATGCCGATGCCAAATTCGAGCCTGTTCCTCGTGATGGGGTATTCCCCCTCGATTTTTACGCTACCACCAACCTGCAAACTCACATTCGCATAAAGGGCATCTGGTTGCCGGTAGATAAAACCGAGATGGATTGCGGCATTATTTACTATCCCGAAAAGGGAACCGCCGAATGCATCCCTATGACCAAAGTTAAAAAGGGCGATTTATTGGCGGTGGGGCATTCCGGTATCAGGCTGGAAGTATTGGAACGCGAACGCCAACGTGAAATCTTTGGCTTTATGAATAGTGCGGTCAGTAGCGAAAAACCCAAAGAACTGGCTATAAACGGGTTGGTAGAAGAAATCAAGAATGTAAAAGCGCGAGGAGGAAAAATCCTGCTGGTAGGTGGTCCAGCAATCGCGCACACAGGCTCAGCCAAATACGTGAGTCGCCTAATCGAAATGGGCTTTGTGGATGTTTTGTTTGCAGGAAACGCGCTAGGAGTACACGACATTGAAACCGCCCTCTACGGCACATCATTGGGAGTATCGCTATCTAGCGGGTTGAATGCCGAACATGGGCATCAACACCACCTGAAAGCCATCAACACCATTCGCTATTATGGCAGCATTGCTCAGGCAGTTGCACAGGGTGTATTAAAGAGCGGGATAATGTACACCTGTACCAAACACAATATTCCGTTTGTGCTGTGCGGCTCTATCCGCGATGATGGTCCCTTACCGGAAGTAATTACCGATGTGCTGGTGGCGCAGGATGTTATGCGCGAACATCTCGAAGGGGTGGAAATCACCCTTATGGTATCTACGATGCTACACAGCATCGCGGTGGGCAACCTGTTACCAGCGCGAGTACGCTTGGTCTGTGTGGATATAAATCCCACCGTAGTAACCAAATTGGCAGATCGCGGCAGTAATCAGGCACTTGGTATCGTTACCGATGTGGAAAGCTTCCTAGGTGAGCTTTACCGACAATTAAGCGGAAACAACGGCAACTAGCCGATTTCTTATTTTGGAGATATATGGCACTTACTTTAGGTATTATAGGCTTCAGTAAAAGCGGCAAAACTACCGTTTTTAACATTCTTACGCATGGACATGCCGAAACCAGCGCATACGGGTCGGCAGCAACTCCCAACCTCGGCACTGTAAAAGTGCCGGACAAACGGCTGGAAGTGCTAACCGAAATGTTCATCCCCAAAAAAACCACCTACGCCACAGTTGAATATACCGACGTAGCAGGTATGAACCCCGGCGCTACCAAACAAGGGCAAGCCCTTCCCGGCTTGAACTATATCCAGAAGGTACAAGCGCTGGTTCATGTGGTACGGGCTTTCGAGGACACCAACATACCGCATCCCTCCGGCAAGGTTGACCCTATCCGCGATATTGAAACGATGGATTTGGAACTAGCTTTCAGCGACCTTAGTATTATCGAGAAACGCCTGATTAAGCTGGAAGAAAATATCAAGAAATTCAAGTCTGGTCCTGAGCGCGATGCCTATGTTTTTGAGCAGGAAATTATGGTGCGCTTGAACGAATCGCTTTCAAATGAAATCCCGATTCGGGATTTGGATTTGAATGAAGACGAGCTAAAAGTGATTCGCGGCTATCAATTTTTGAGCCAGAAACCGTTACTTACCATTCTGAACCTAGGCGAAGAAAAGGTAAGCGGGGCTGACCAACTATTGGCAGAATTGCGGACGCTGGCAAGCAAACACAAACAAAGTGGAGTTGAAGCCTTGCGCGGCAAGATTGAAATGGAAGTCAGCCAACTTGAACCCGAAGAAGCCGAGATGTTTATGGAAGAGTTGGGCATTAAAGAAAGCAGCTTAGATAGAATTATCAAAGCATCTTACGATTTGCTCGGCTTGATTTCCTTCCTAACCGCCGGAGCAGATGAGGTGCGTGCGTGGACTATTCGGAAAAACACCCCAGCAGTACAAGCAGCAGGGGAAATCCACAGCGACATCGAAAAGGGTTTTATTCGCGGTGAAATCGTTAGCTATGACGATTTGATAAAAGCCGGGAGCATGACTGAAGCGAAGCGGTTGGGAGTGTACCGCAGCGAAGGCAAAACCTACATTATGCAAGATGGCGACATCGTAAACTTCCTGTTCAATGTCAAAAAATAATCAAGGTCTTGCCCTTCACAGATATAAGCTGGAAGGGCAGTACGCCTCTTTCGCTGGAACGCACTTGTCATCAGCCCACATCACTATCAACAGAGGTGCTTAAATATTAGAGGTATTAGGTTACTGAGAAGCGTTCTATTTACAAATCGTAATTGTCAGAACGCACTTTCCCAGTAAAAATTTTACCGTATTATAACGGCTTAAACCTTGTTATAAACATATTAAATAACCCCCTAGACATAATATGATATAATGGTAATAATCATGATATGTTAAGTTAACGGTTTGCCAAATCAAAGAGAACTTTCGCTAAAGATTAATGAATAATAACTCTAAGAGTGCCACTTTTCTAGGCGCATATGGGGGGGGCAGAAAGTGACAGAAACGAGCGCAAACGATATTAATGCTCTGTTAGTGCAGGGTTTTAAGGCTGCGAAAGAGGGAAAGCGCGAGGAAGCCTACAACCTTTTCTGCAACGTAGTCAACCTTGACCCAAATAATGAACATGGTTGGCTGTATCGAGCCGCAACCACAGATGACCTTTCGGAAGGATTTGTTTGCTTACAGCGAGTGCTGGGCATCAATCCGAACAATGCAAAAGCGCAGCGTGGTATCGAGCGAATCAAAGCCCGGTTAGATGAGGAAGCTCAGGAAACTGGCAAAATCGCCGAAACTTCTGCACAAGCGCCAGAAACCACCGAGCAAGATAACCTTAGAGTTGGTGAACAAGAATTAGTTTCCGGGCTTGGAATGAGTAACACATATTCAGAAAACCAATCCCAAAACCTTGACAATATTCAAACCAGCCAAACTTCTCGGATAGATTTGAGCAATATGCCATCTGGCATGCCTACTGTCTCATTTCACCAACCACCCAGTTCTGCTGCTATACCGCCGTTTAGCAACCAGTTGC
Source organism: Candidatus Chlorohelix sp. (assembly GCF_037138995.1). Taxonomy (NCBI): domain Bacteria; kingdom Bacillati; phylum Chloroflexota; class Chloroflexia; order Candidatus Chloroheliales; family Candidatus Chloroheliaceae; genus Candidatus Chlorohelix; species Candidatus Chlorohelix sp. Next base: position 26,649 of record NZ_JBAXHI010000012.1, read on the forward strand.
CGATTCAAGCAGAGGATGTGGCAGAGTCAAATTACGCCAGCAAGGATACCTCACCTGCTTTTAGCATTCCAGCCTTGCATGTTGATTACTCTGCGACAGATGAAGATATGCCGCCGATAATTACTCCTCCAAGCTATAGCCAACGCCCCAAAGGAGCTTATGAAGAACCCGGTTTGGATTCTTTAAGGGCTGAAATAGGCGGGCGCAGCAAGAAGAAAGAAAAACCGCGGCTACAAACTTTTGGAGGCGGGGCTGCAACCAGTCTTGACCGCAGTGGCAAAGAACGCCAGAATAAGCAGCGGCGCAGATTATTGCTGATATTAATCACGTTAATCGTGGCGTTTATTCTTATTGCAGCAGTTTTGTCATATCGCAACCGTAATCAGATGGTAGCTTACAACAGTGGTGATAGCGTTACTACCGAAATGGCAACTACACTGCCTACCAGTGTAGCCACTACGGCTTCTTTCGTTACTACTACCGCTGCTCCTGTAACTACCACGGCAGTTGCTACAACAGCGGCTCCGGCAACTACCACCGTAGCGCCCGTTGTTACTACTACCGCTCCTGTTGTTACTACCGCGGCACAAGCTCCAGCATCACCCAGACCAATTATCAGGGCGATTGTAAGCGGGGACAACCTGACCAATATAGCGAAACAATATAATACCTCGATTGAGGCTATAGCCGCTGCCAACAGCAACCCGGCGGCAGTTGGCTCTAACATTCCGTTAATCAGCGGCACGGCTCCATATTACGGAATATTCGCCAACACAAAGCTTGTGATACCGGTTAATCAGCCTAATTTTAGGGGCAGAGCAGTGGTACTTAAAGCAGGCGAAACAGTTGACAGTATCGCCCAACAATACAAAGTAGCCGCAGCTGAAATCCTGAAGTTAACAGGGCTAAGCACTACAGGGGATGCTAAACCCGGTGACGCGCTGCTATTGCCGCAATAGTTCGAAAATTCTGAGAGGTTGCACCTAAACCGTGCAGCCTCTTTTTTTGTCTTCAATATTACTCTTTAATCACATCGAATAATTTTTAACTAGACCTTTCAATGAAGTATGAAAAGTCTTATTTTATTATTACCGCCAAATTACCAATTGACATGACAGCAGCTTAATGTTTGAATTTTTACTATGGGAAATAATCTATCAAGGAAAGTGCGTTGAAGAATGAGCAGAACCAACGCAAAGAAAGAAATAGTATTTGAAGGGGAAATAACTCCAAACAGGTTGCGCAAGCAGGTTTGGAGTTTGGCTTGGCCCACTATCGGAGAACAATGCCTGAACCTTTTGGTAGGGTTATCCGATGTGTTTTTCGTGGGGCATTTGACCGCAACAGCGGTTAGTCAGCTTGGATATGGAAGCGCCGAAGCATTGACCGCTGCCGCTTTGGCAACCTTCTTTACTTGGGTGTCTTTCGTAATATTCAGCGCAGTGAGCATTCCCGCTACCACACTGGTAGCACGCGCTTACGGCGCACATGATATAAAACACGCTGCTCACATAGGGCGGCAAGCGATGGCAGTCGGGCTGATTACGGGCATTATCGTAGCAATAATTTTTCACTTTTCTGCAAGTCATCTTATCCAAGCTTTCGGTGCCAGCGGAAATGTCGGGCAAATTGGCGCTATATATCTTGAAACCGCTGCTTTAGGAATGCCGCTGTGGGCGCTTATGACAATCGGCAACGCCTGTTTGCGCGGAACGGGCGATACCCGTACCCCATTACTAATTATGTTGCTAGTGAATGGCATAAATATCGCTGGTTCGGCTCTATTGGTAAACGGCAACCTCGGCTTCCCCATAATGGGCATTAGAGGAGCAGCTACGGCAGCAGCTACCGCTTGGACGGTGGGAGGATTGGTAGTAGCATACCGCTTGTATAAAGCGCCCCGACCGGGAAATACAGAGGCTCTTTATATTCCTTTCGGGGTTAAATTTGAGGCAACCACAATTCTTTCTATGCTCAAGATTGGGCTACCTACTCTGGGAGAGCAACTCGCCTTCCAATTCGGCATTTTCTTCTTCGCCCGCATAGTGGTTGGGTTGGGAACTACCAATTATGCCGCCCATAACGCCATAATCAGTATTGATAGCATAGCTTTTTTACCCGGTCTAGGCTTTGGAATAGCCGCTACAGTGCTAGTAGGGCAATGCCTAGGGGCAAATCGTCCTGACCTAGCAGAACGCTATGCCATCACCTCTTACCAATTGGGGCTGGTTTTTATGACCATTATGGGTATCACCTTTGTACTATTCCCACAATTTTTCCTGAGTATCCTAGTAAACGACCCCAATGTAATCGAAGCCGCTACTAATCCTCTACGCATTGCAGGGATGGTTGACCCGTTGCTAGCAACCGTCTTTATCTTCATCGGCGTGCTACGCGGCGCAGGCGACACCCGCTACCCGATGTACGCGCGGATAGTTTCATCCTGTGGAGTACGCTTTATCCTAGGGTATATATTTATCGAACTAATCGGATTAGGCTTATATGGAGCGCGTCTGGCTATGGGCTTGGACTCGGTTGTACTATCAATAATGGTGGTATGGCGTTTCAAGAGCGGACGTTGGAAAAGTGCCATCAAAGAAGAACCTGAACAACCATCTTCACTTCCCAAACTTGCAACTGTACAACCTATTCCTTCTAATGAATAAAAAAGGTTGGATTATCCTAAAGAAGCGTGCAAAGTTGCCGTTTCTTATTGCTTGTATTTTCGCCCTAAAACTATTTGGGCTTTACAAAGTTATTCCTAAAGGTTAAGATTACGAACACAACCTAACGTTATTTTCAATTAGGAGAAATATATTATGGATGCCCAACAGTTGGAAAAAGAATTAAACGACTGGATGAAAGAACACGAAAGTGAGCTTTTTGAATTCATTCCCGAAGCTATCCAAGAATTTGAAGAAGCGCATCCGGGCGTAGATACAAATATGGTACGGGTTAATGCTCTATCTATGGCAGACCGCAAATTTATGGCACGTGCTGTAGCAGAAGTTGTAAGCAAATACCTCAAATAACGCCAAGCCCTGCCATATAATTATAGGGAGATAAAAGTATGGACTTTGGAATAAAAGGCAAAGTGGCGCTTGTAGTTGCATCTAGCAGCGGGCTTGGCAAAGCAGTTGCGCTGGAACTGGCAAAAGAAGGGGCTAAGCTGAGCCTGTGCGCTCGCAACGAGTCCCGCTTGCTGGCAGCAGCACAGGAAATCAGCGCAGCAACTGGCGTTGAAATACTGGCGGTTCCGGCTGATGTCACTAAAGCTTCAGACATAGAGAGTCTAATTAACAAAACAGTAGCACGATTCGGGCAGATAGATATTTTGGTCAACAACGCGGGTGGACCACCAACCGGCGCATTCGAGTCGTTCAACGATGAAGAATGGGCTAAAGCTATCGAACTTAACCTGTTGAGCGCGGTTCGCATAACCCGCGAAGTATTACCACACATGAAAAAAACAGGCGGGGGACGCATCATTAATATTACCTCGATGTCGGTAAAACAGCCCCTTGATGGCTTTGTACTCTCCAATTCGGTCAGAGCGGGCGTAACCGGACTGGCAAAAACACTTTCAAACGAGCTGGCAAAGCACAATATTACAGTCAATTGTGTATTACCGGGCTGGACTGCCACCAACCGCATTCTGGATATTCAGAAAGCGCGAGCCAAGCGAGAAAACCGCACCGAAGAAGATATACGCAGTGAAATTGAACGCTCTATTCCAATAGGGCGCATGGCTAAACCTGAAGAGTTTGGCGCAACCGTTGCTTTTCTGGCAAGCGAACGAGCTAGTTATATCACCGGAGTATCCTTACAAGTGGATGGCGGCTTTTATAAGGGCTTAATTTAAGCAAATGAAAAGCAGAGAAGATTTCGACTCGGAGATTCAACGAGTGGTCGAGCGAGTATATGAAGATGAAATGCTACGCTCCGACCTGACTGACAAAGAAGCTCAGCCTGTACTGGATTGGGCTTCAAACTATCTATACCAACGATTGGAAAATAAATACGCGAACGCAACAACTGCTACTGAACTAGAAGACGCTCCCGATTATGAGTATGGGCGGGTAAAACAAGCGGTATTGGCAGTAATAGCCTTATCTAGCCCTACATCAAATGAAACACCCCATGCCATCTTGTTAAGTTCGGTCAAAACGCTGGCTCAAGCAATCAGCGGACTTTTGGGGAACAAAAATCCAGAATCATTGGCAGAAAATCCTGCAACGCCGAGAGTAAAAGCGCAAGTATCCGATAAAGAGCTTGATACCAACCAAACAACCCTATTTAATTTCGGATTAAGCCCTGAAACGGTTCGTGACTTTCCGCAACAACTCTCAGGAAAAACCCGTCAGGAAAAAATTGATTTGCTGATAAGCATATTACAAACGGTAAACTAACCAAATTTTTCACAAAGCATTTTCCAATTTGTGCTATAATACGTGAAGTGAAAATGGAGAAACAGGCACGCTTAATTTTTTTACGTGAGCGCCTTTTCTTGGCACGCATATATCTGCTTAAAATGTTCCCATAGCGTGGAAGTAAAACCCCATGCATAATCACCAAATAAATAAAACCAATTCCTTTCCTTTGGAGGTGTGGTGTTGTCTCTCACAGTTTTGAACAATGGCGGCGGCAGTAGTAGTATAGAGCTTGCCAAAGCTAATGCTATACTGGATAAGTATGATTCGTGGGATATCAAACGCGAAGCTTTAATTCCGGTTCTTCAGGATTTTCAGCACGAATATGGCTACATTCCAGCGCCGATTGCAGCCCTAATCAGTCAGCGGCTTGACCTTACCCTTCCTGAAATCTACGGGGTAGCTACCTTCTACACTGACTTTAAAGTTCTCCAAAAAGCCGAACATCGCATCTTGCTATGTGAAGGCATTGCCTGCTATATGTGTGGATCGAAAGGTCTGGCAAAACTCGTCAAGGAAAAACTTGGTATCGAACATACCGAAGTCACACCAGACGGAAAGTGGACAGTTGAGCGGGCTAACTGGTGCTTTGGGGCATGCAACCTGATGCCGATAGTAGAAATTGACCACACGGTTTACGGGAATGTGACTGCTGAAAAGCTAAGCCAATTGATTGATGATATCAATACAGGCAAATTTAAAGAGCATCATCACTAGAGGAGCGCATCTAATAAATGAACCGCCAACAATTTCATGAGCTGCAAGCCCGTTTGGCTGGACAGCGTAAGGCGCTTTTTGAAAATAACACCGTCATTCAGGTCATGATGGATGGCGGTTCGATTCTTTCAGGCGCCAAACAGACATATGAGTATTTCAAAAAGGAAATTGCCAGTCGCGGGCTACAAAACGTAGTGGTCAAAATGGTAGGTAGTTTCGGCGCTATGTGGGCTGACCCTACCGTTTTCATCAGCAAGCCCGGCAGCCCGCGTGTCCTTTACGGATTCGTAGATACCAAACGAGCGGGTGAATTGCTCACCAGATTTGTACTAGGCGATGACCCCTGCGCTAATTGGTCGCTAGGGTGGGTTTCAAATGACCCATATCACTACCCTGATTTCGCTTGGGCAAAAGCCCCTGATGAAGAGTGGCGAGGCATCCTGCCAATTGGTCGCACCGAATGGGGCAAGTTACAACATCGCATCTCTGGGCGCAACCTTGGTTTTATTGACCCCGAAGACATCGAGGATTATATCGCAATCGGCGGCTACAAATCGCTGGAAAAAGCGTTACTCGATATGGATCCGCAAAAGGTCATTGACGAAGTTAAAGCCTCCAAATTGCGTGGACGTGGTGGTGCAGGTTTTTCAGTCGGTACCAAATGGCAATCAACTCACGATGAAACACGCATGCCAAAATATGTCGTGGTAAACGGGCATGAAGGCGAACCAAACGTATTCAAGGATCGCCGCTTATTTGAAGGAGACCCACACTCCATCCTCGAAGGGTTACTGCTAGGATGCTACGCTGCCGGAACCGGTGATGCCTATATCTATGTAGGTTCAGAACACCCTCTATCCTTCAAGCGTATCGGCATTGCAGTAGAACAAGCTCGCAAAGCAGGTTTCCTAGGTAAAAACATTCTGGGTAGTAGCTTTAGCTGCGATGTAAAGGTAATTATCGCGGCAGGTTGCTATATCTCCGGCGAAGCAAGCGCCATGCTCTACGGTATTCAGGGCTTACGTGGTATGCCCCGTGTAAAACCGCCTCGTTCTTACGAAGCAGGTTTGTGGGCGCAGCCTACCACCGTTAACAACGTGGAATCCTTCAACAACGTGCCGGAAATCATTCTGAGGGGCGGCGCGTGGTATGCCGGTTTTGGTAGCGAAAAAAGCAAAGGTACTAAGCTAATCATGCTCTCTGGTCCTTTCAAACGGCAGTGTCTGGCTGAAGTGCCTTTCGGTGGTCCTATCTCCGACTCGATTAACATCGTTGGCGGCGGTTCGTCAGACCCTAAGCATCCAATCAGAGCGGTGCAAACTGGTTCGGTATCGGGCGGTTGCTTCCCCCCTTCTATGTTCAATATACCATTTGATATTGATGCCTTTGGCAAATGGGATTGTTTGTTGGGTAGCGGTAGCTTCACTGCCTATACCGACCAGCAGTGCCTAGTGGACGCGGCGTACTATGTGCTTCGCTATAATCGTGACGAAAGTTGCGGTAAATGCGTCCCTTGTCGTATTGGCAACGAAGGGCTAACCGAAATGCTCTGGCGTATCAAAAGTGGCGATGGCAAAGAAGAAGATGTGGAAAAAATGCTCCAAATCTCCGATCTAGTCATTGAACACTCAATCTGTGGGCTAGGACAAGCAGCTCCACTGCCAATCCGCAATATGCTCAAGATTCCAGAGTTCAAAGCAGAGTTGATGGAGCATATCATCAACAAGCGATGCCGCGCCAACGTTTGCTCGATGGATCACGCTGATAATAAAAAACTCGGCTTCGGTACCGGAGTACGTGCGAACCACCAGTATAAATAATAAAAAAGGGGCTTGGAAGATGCGATTGCTTCCCGCCCCCGTACAATTTTACAGTCAAACAAAACTCAGTAATGTACTGAAAACCCTTAGAGGAGTTTGATATTTATGGCTGATGCGACCCAGGGTGTGCAACTGGTCAAAGTAACTATAGATAATGTCGAGGTAAGCGTGCCGAAAGGTACGTTCGCCATTGAAGCGGCTAAGAGAGCGGGTATTTACGTATCCAACATGTGCGCTCACCCCGATATACGCCCCTTCGGCTCTTGCCGCATGTGTACGGTAGGTACAGTTAGCAAGTGGGGTTTTGATTTTGAAATCTCATGCGCCTTAGAGTGCAAAGACGGCATGGTAATCTTTACCGAAAACAGCAATGACCAAGTACGCGAAGTTAAGCAGTTTATTCTCGAATCTTTATTGATAGACCACCCGCTCGATTGCCCCATCTGCCCTTCCAGCGGCGCATGCGATTTGCAAAATGCAACTTGGCATTACGGAATGAGCGAAAACCGCATGGCACGCCCTAAAGACTGGTACGAGCTAGATTATCTCAGCCCTGCCATTGTTATCAAGCGGGATCGCTGCGTAAACTGTGGGCAATGTGTGCGCGTCTGCGAAGAATTAGTCGGCGCGAAAGCCTTATGTTTCGTCAATCGCGGTATTGAATCTTACATCGACTCAGCTTGGGGCGGAGATCTCACCACCTCAACCCCCTGCACCAGTTGCGGTATGTGCGTAGAAGTTTGCCCAGTGGGCTGTCTGATGCATGTACAGTTTGAAAATACCTTCCTGAACTGGAACCTCAAACGTACTCCCACCACCTGTAACTATTGCAGCACAGGTTGCCAAGTTAATCTAGAAGCCGAAGTAAATACCGGACTGATAGAAAAAATTGCTTTCAACGAAGCGGCAGGCGTAGGAGACGGGCGCTCATGCGCGAAAGGTCGTTACGGACACCAATATATCAATAGCAAAGACCGCTTGACTTCACCGTTAATGCGTAAAGGCGAAGAGTTTGTCGAAATTAGCTGGGAGCAGGCTTATAACGAAATTCTAAATCGCCTCAACAAATATAAAGGTGACCAATTCGCTGCTATTGCCAGCGGAAAACTCACCAACGAAGAGAATTATCTTCTCCAAAAATTCACTCGTGGCGTGATGAACTCGAACAATATTGATAACTCAATTCGTTTCAATCACGGTGCATCAATAAACGCGCTGCTAAGTCAGTTCGGTATGTTCGGAATGACCAACACCGTACATGACGTGAAAGACTATTCCGGTTGCATGCTTATTGCCGGTTCAGACCTAGAAAATACCGCTCCGGTTATTAGCTACCAATGGCAAGAAGCGGTACAACGTCGCAAAGCTTTGAAAGTTATAGTGGTTGACCCCCGCCCTTCCCGTTGGACTGAACGCGCCCACCTATGGTTGCAAATCAAGCCGGGAACCGATGCCGCGCTGTTTAACGGTCTAGCCTACATCATCTTCAAAGAAAACCTGTTAAACGCTGGTTTTATCTCAGCACGTACCACCGATTTTGAAGGTTGGAAATCCTCGTTGTCTGAGTACACGCCGGAGAAAGTAAGCGCAATAACAGGTGTTCCGGCTGCCAAATTGCTAGAGGCAGCGCGTTTGTACGCTACTGGCGGCGCAGGTAAAGGCAATAAGGGCAAGGATGGGCAATATCCGGCATCTGCCATAATCTACGGCACCGGTATTACACAATGGACTAATGGCGTTGAGAATGTCCATACATTGGCAAACCTAACCCTATTAACCGGAAATCTTGGACGACAGGGTGGCGGTTTGAACGGTATCCTTGACCAAGCAAATGACCAAGGCGCAGCGGATATGGGATGCTTACCGGATTACCTGCCCGGTTACGTTCCCGTTACCAAAAATGAAGCCCGGGCGGCGTTAGAAACTATGTGGTTCGGACAAGCCAATGCAGCTATACCAGCTAAAGCAGGCTTGAAATTTATGGATATTTTCAAAGCCGCCGAAGCCGGACAGGTCAAAGCGTTGTATATCGTTGGTGAAAATCCGATGGTAACTGCGCCAAATCTGCAATTGATACAAAAAGCATTGGAAAAGGTAGAGTTGCTAATTGTGCAAGACCTTTTCATGAATGAAACAGCCCGGTTTGCTGATTTCATTCTCCCTGCCGCAGGTCACGCCGAGAAAGATGGTACTTATACAAGTACCGAACGCCGAATCAGTCGGGTTCGCAAAGCGTTGGCAGCGCCGGGAATTGCGAAGCCAGACTGGAAAATCCTAACCGAACTATTGAATCGTCCCGGTTTCGTCAACAACTACAAATCGCCAGCCGACATCCTCGAAGAAATTACACGAGCGAATAGGTTGTACAGGGGTGTAACACTCCAGAAGGTGGAACGCAACCGCACTATTTCTACCTTCAAATCGGGCTTGCTATTCCCCGGAGCAGATTATAGTCGCAAATATCCCTACACTTTAATCCGCTTTGGACCACAGACTCCGGTTAGCGTCGAGGGAACAGCCGAAGATGGTACTCCAATTCTGTTCAAAGACAAATTTACAACGGCATCGGGTAAAGCAAAGTTTGTGTCAGCCCGCTACAATGCCAGCAAGACAATTGCAAGCCGCGACTATCCGCTAATCCTATCGGTAGGGCGTGCTTCATACGCCAATGATCGCAGTGGAGTGCTGTTGCGCCGTAATTACGTGCCTGAAGCACTCGATCCAGAACCGGAGTTGGAGATTAATGAAGTTGACGCAAAGAAACTCAATATCGAAAGTGGTGATATTGTAAAAATTACGTCAGCCTTTGGTTCAATTGAAATCAAAGCCAAAATCACCGGCAAACAACCGAAAGGTTATGTATTTATGCCATGGATGTTCCGTGAAGCGCCCGGTTTCGTGGTCACAAACCGCGCTACCGATGAACGTAGCGGTTCTCCTGAGCTTAAGAACACACCTGTTTCGGTGCAATTCGTGCGGAAAAGCCTTGCAGGGTTGCTACAAACCACAGAAGGTTTACAAGTAGTACCAAGCCGAGCATAATCCAGTAATGGAATAGAATTAAAAAAGGGGGGCGGTTTTTAGAACCGTCCCCTTTCTAATGAAAAAATTATTACAAATCCAAAATTCCCGGTTCAAAGGTCGTGCGACCAAGTATAGCGCCACTACTTCCGAATATAATCACAGTAAGGCGGATTTTCTGCGAAACGTTCTTGCGTAGTTCAAAGCAAGCTCCTTCGCAGATTTTGTCGAATATCCAACCCAGACCGTCACGGCTTATAAGTTTCATCAGATTTGGTAAGCTGAAAGATTCTCGCAAGCTCTGAACCGTTTCCATCGGTAAATTAAAACGGGTTGCCAGTTGAATTACCAAGCTAGTATCAAATGCAATATTATTCTGCGCTGCCTGTTCACCAAGTGCAATTTGCTGAATCGAATTAAAATTACCGCAAATCGTTATGGCATCAAGTAGCTCAAACGAAGTGGCATGGTTCAGGGCATCTTGTAGCGACAAATTATGAAGAGACAAATCTAGGAACACCTCAGTTGAATTATCAAGCATAGGCAAGATACCGTTACCGACCGAATCGAGTGATAAAGCAAGGTGAGTTAGAGTAGCAGTATTATCCAGATCGGACAAATTCACCCCATTGTTATTCTGGTATGACTGTTCTAATTTCGTTTGCAGGTTGGGTAATTCAAAGGCACTCTCGTGAGCCAACCCAATCATAACGCGCACACCACGTTCAAGCCTATCGGAAGATATTGAATTAATAGCTTCGGTGATAGCGCTCGCTACCAGTTCACGCGGTATTTGGCTTAGCGCGGCTTCTTCTTCATGCGTAGCAGCGATAAAGTGAAGCAATAACGGCACAGCCTTATTTACAGAAGAAAGGGTAAGCCAGTGTAATTCGACTCTAGGGTCTAAAAACGCAACAGGTTCAGGTAATGAATCTACAACCGGGCTAAGGTTATGTTCCCACATTACTTTAACCCAGACTTCTGGGGTTTCAGTTTCGGGAATCGCTTCAGGGGTACCAATAATTGAGCAGAGGGCGCTTCCAGATTCAATAACGCATTTTTGGACTTTGAAGTGTGCAACACCACCACCGGGTATAATCATTCGCACCCGCTGTATAACTTGGTGAGTCAATAATGCAGTAGCAGCAGCTTTAGCAGCGGCGGCGGCAGTCAGATGGACAATATCATTTTGCGAACCACCGATACCTGCTCTGGACGCATCTTTTCTGATTTCGCGTCCCATAAGGGTTTCTTCTTTCTGAGTCCTTGAGCTAAGTACATCTCACTCTATTTAGCTTTAGCTTACCTGCATCATCGAAAGGTAATGGCTGGAACAAGGCTTAGCTTGGTTCCCTAAAATAATTGCCTGATTCTTAGTTGTGTTAACGTTCGGATACATCGCAAGAATCAGGAGTAAACTCAACGCTGTAATTCTCATTATACTTCGACAGCATTTACCCACCAGAACAAGTACCATATTTTGACTTGTTGGCGCACTTTATCAGGTATCGTTTTATTACCTGCCGTCTCTGTGCCATCGCTGCTGTTAAACAGCTTAGGATTTCTCTTAACGGTTTGTTAATTCTTCCTTTTATTAATCTTTTGAGTCTTTACACTAGGCTAAGCAACTGGAGTTCAAAACATAGCATGGTGTAAAAGATTAATTAAGAAATCTTTAAGGATTCGTTACAAAAGAGTGAGGAATCAATTAAGATTACATGAAGTATAACGCATAGGGGAAAGCAATGTCAATATCAATTTGAGCGACTCTGATTAAGTTTTGTTAACAAAAACCCCCTCTTATATTCAAAAAGAGGGGGTTTGTTAAGGGTTTTTTAGTTTTCTGAATTTCCACCTTCGTCATTCTCAGAACCGTTTCCATGCGGTATCTTTATTGGGCGACGACGGCGCGGAAAAGGCTTTCCTTCCATATCGAGTTTAACTCGGAGCGGAGGGCGACGACGAGGGCGTGGAGTTGCTTCTGGGCTATCTGCCATATCCGCAGAAATAGCCTCATCGTCACCAATACCTTCCTCGTTGGCTACTTCTATATCATCTACCCCTTCTTCGATTTGATCATCTATCTCTACCAATTGCTCCGGTTGTTCCACTTCTGATAAAGCCTCTTCAGCAGAGGGAAGTTCCGGTAGCGGTTCGGCTGAATAACTCAAAAGCCCGAAATATCCAAAAGTATCAGGTTCGCTTGGCGATGAAGCTTCGATTTCTGGAGTCGACTCAACTTCGGCTACTTGCTCGACAATTTCATCTTGCGCGATTTCCTGAATAGCAGTCATTTCAGGCTGAAACTCAACCATAGGTGCGGCATTTAATTCGTCTGGCATCTGCTCCATATGTGATTGAGCTTCCGCTGCTGCCGTTGCTAACATAGCATATTTAACTGCTTTGTGTTCTTCCTGCAAATGCGCTACCTGTACTCGCATCTTGCGAGCGCCACGAGAATGCACTTCCACCGCCATTTTCAAGACACCCTCACTTAAAAGACGAGAGAGTATGGTGCCGGCGTGGCTTTTAGCTTCATTCTCGTTCATACCATGCTTGTTTAGATAATCGCGAACGTTGGAAAGCAATAATTCGTATCCAAGCCACCGATTGCGATGACGCAACCCTTCTATCAAAACAATAACTTCCTGAAAGTGAGGTTGGTCAAGTAACGTAGGCTTAGGCCCGAAAGGCGAAGTGTTCGTTTCTTTATGGAAAGATGAAACTGAACGTTCACGACTACTAGGAGTAAGAGCCACCGCTTCCACTTTTTCTGATTCAGCTACAGGGGCATGCGCTTCAATTGCTGCGTCCTGTTGAGCTTCAGTCGCCCCATCATCCGACACGTTCTCAGTCGCTTTAACAACTGTTTCAGTTCTAGTTTCTTCGCCGGCAGCCTCATAATTTTCTTCGGAATCCATATCTATTGAAGACTCGCCATCGTTAACCCCATCCGCCTCATCATACCCACTCTCAGAGACATCCATTCGAGGTGAACCCGGCATAGAAACCCACAAAATATGTCCGATTTGATCCATTTGCAGGATATTAGCAACTTCTAAAGCTGAAAGTAGGGCTTTGAATTTGCTGAATCCATAACGGCGTTCATTAAAACTGGGGATGCGGCGCAGCAAATCTTCTTTAAGGTCACGGGCGCGCATTTGCGCTCTACCACTAGTGGAACGTTGGGACAAAATATTGCGGATTACTTCCTTAATATCCTCAAAATTGGAAGCATGCGCGGTTGACTGTGTAGTAGTCGAGGCAACAGGCTTGACAGGAGCTGGGGGAGGAGTTGTTACTACCGGAACTGCTTGAACCGGAACTTGCACAGGTTGTTGTGCCTGTGGTTGCGGAACGGGTTGGTAAGAATTTGTCACAGACGGATAGTTAACCGGAGTTGTAGGCTGATATTGTATGGGATAAGTTACCTGAGAAGGGTAGGAAGGCTGCTGTTGCTGAGGAATAGGAACCTGCATATAGGGTTGACCCACACTTGTCGGCGGGGGAGTACCACGCCGATTTCCTGCCAAGCGTCGCCCACTACGCCCTGCAACAGTAGTTTGCTGCTGCTGGTTTTGGGGGGACGTAGGTTGTTGCTGGTAATATTGCTGTCCAGATGACTGCTGAGAATAAACTCCCTGATAATAGGCAGCATACGGGTCGGAAGGCAAGGAAGCTTGCGCCAGCAACACACGATAAGGTACAAACTCATCGCAGATTTGCTGCAAAACATTTGCCACATAATCCGGTCCGACAACCACTACGCGCCGCCCACGCATTTTAGCGAGGCGCACCACTGGCATCATGTCCTTATCGCCGGTTACAAGGACATAAGTGCGAACACTAGGCATTAAATGTAAAAAGTCCACACAATCGGTCACCATCACCGGGTCTGCAAGGCTCTTGCCCTTCCCGGTTTGCCCGCTCAAATCACGATCAGCGTGAAAGACGGGAGCGTAAACGGTTTCAACGCCAGCCTTGTAAACTTCAAGACGGTCAACGGTATTTGACCATTCGGCGTAAGCGCGGGCAAGTACCAACGTACCATAAGATTGAGCCTTGGCAATCAGCACATCGAGATTAGGGCGATTGCTGCCACGGTCGGCATAATTACTAATTACAAGATTATCCCAATCTATGAATAAAGCTACCTGATCTGTTTCTTCTTCCTTGCGGTTATATATATTTGGATATATTGCCATGTTAAATCTAATCCTTTCAAGCCTCTAGCAAACTCTCGATAGAGTTGACCCGCTTCATTGTCGTGTCTATACTTGATATTGTACATGTAGAAACCATGTTTTTTGTAACATTCTTTCGGACAAATGATAGGGGGTACTTAAGTTGTCTAATTCCAGAATAAAAAAGGTCGGGCGAGGCGATGAGCGATTGCTCGACCAAATGCGCGGGGTACGTATTACCCCCAATGTTGTTGAGTGGGCGGAAGGTTCTGCATTGGTTGAGTTTGGAAAAACTCGGGTGCTTTGCACTGCCAGTATAGACGAGAAGGTTCCGCCGTACCGTGCGGGCAAAGGGATTGGTTGGGTTACTGCTGAATATTCCATGCTGCCGCGGGCGACTCACTCCCGAACCCCCCGTGAAGCAGCAGTTGGAAAGGTCAGCGGTAGAACGCAAGAAATCCAGCGCCTCATCGGGCGTAGCCTGAGAGGTATTGTTAATTTTGTCAGCCTCGGAGAGAGGCAAATTATTATTGATTGTGACGTTTTGCAAGCCGACGGAGGCACGCGCACCGCCTCGATAACGGGAGGTTACGTAGCGCTCGCGCTTGCCTGCAAATGGTTGCAAAATAAGGGTTTTATAGATACTTTTCCGCTTACTAACGCAATCGCCGCAGTGAGCGTAGGCATTGTTCAGGGACAACATGTCCTTGATCTTAATTACAGTGAAGACAGCGCGGCGGCGGTAGATTTCAATGTTGTGATGCTGGACAGCGGCGAATTCGTAGAAGTACAGGGGACAGCAGAAGGAAGTCCATTCAGTAGGAACGACATTGATGCCATGCTGAACCTTGCTGAAAAGGGTATTCGTGAACTTTTTGAAATCCAGAAGCAAGCTATCTCCGAGGTGTAAACTCGGAGCAAACCCAACTTTTTTGACTTTCAGGTACAACGTTCAAAGTTCCTCCGCCATTGCGAACAGACATCGCATAAGCGCGTCGGTGTCTTCGGCACGCCCAACGGAGATACGGAGATAGTCAGGTAAACCGGGGAGGTGCAGGTATCTAACAAAGATGCCTTGCCTCTCCAAACGCTTTTTTATCCTAAAAGCATCACCCCGGACTACCTTACAGAGAACGAAATTTGCATTTGAGGGGTACGGTTGCAGAAAATTCAATTTCCGCAATTGGCGGAACAAGCGACCGCGCTCATTCTTTATCCAGCCAATTACGGTTTCATAGTAGCGTGGATCATCCAGAACAGCCTCTACGGCTAACTGCTGTGCAGCGTCAAGTTTGTAAACCGCACGCAACTTCCAAACGTGCTTGAGAATCTCTTGTGAAAAGAGACCATAAGCAACACGCATTCCCGCCAACCCAGCCCAATGACTAAAGCTTCGAGCTACTACTAGGTTCTCAAATTCCGTAACTAGGTTGGCAACACTATTTCCTGCAAATTCGTAGAAACTTTCATCTACGAGTACGACCACTCCGGCTTTAAGGAGCTTTACCACCTCAATTGGAGATATTAAGTTGCCGGTGGGATTGTTCGGCGAGCCTATCACTACTAACTTGGTGCGCTCGCTTACTGCCGCCAATATTTGTTCAATTTGCACTTCAAAAGTGCTAGAACTGCGCGGCACCTCCACTACCTGTGCTCCCGCTAAATTAGCATAGAAGCGGTAAAATTGCACAGTTGGAGGACAAATTATGACCTCATCGCCCGGTTTTAGCAAAACCCGCATCACGAGGTCTACCAGTTCGCTCACGCCATTTGTCAGCAGTATTCGCTCCCGACGAATACCAGTATAAGCTTCCAACCTGCTGCGCAACCCGGTCATCAATGTGTCCGGGTAACGATGATAAGCGTCGAAACTGGCTAATAATTCCTGTACCCGTACCGAACAACCAAATGGATTTTCGTTAGCATCCAGCTTAATGATTTCTTCAGGTTCAAAACCTAGGCGTTTACTGGCTACCTCTAACGAATCCCCCGGCAGATGGCTCTCCATCTCCACTATATCTGGGCGGACTAATGCCTCTATATCCACCTCATATGGTTCAGAAGGCAATATGTGAGCCACTCCTCTGCATCACGCCGTCCGTGTTCTTATCTCTTTCTCTCTGTTAAAGTCTGTTCTTGTTTTCTGACTTAACAAATTACTACTATGATTTAGCAAAAAATCTGCTCAGTTTTTGTCCGAACATTGTTTGAATATTTTGCCTGTGCCATTATACACATTATTTAATATGTCAACAAGGGGCATAGCGAAAAGGTTCAGGGAAAATGCGTCTGGAAATAGATGCACTCTCTAATGACTTTACTCTGAGCCTACACTTGCTGTATCTCTTTGCAAGAAGTTTGAACTAAAAGCATAATCCCTGATTATCGAAAAACTCGTTGGAAATTGCTGTAATTTTTTGCTATAAGTTTGCGTTTCTAAAAATAGGAACAACAAAAGCAATTATTAATCTCTTCCGCCTATCAATGTTTGTCAATCAAAAAACAGGAGCGGGTACAATGATAAACAACAAAGATTTCAGCCGCAGACACTTTATAAGAATAGCCGGTATCGTAACAGGGTCGGCAGCTTTAGGGGCATTGGCAGCATGCAGCGACAATACCAGCAGCCCTACAGCCGGGATAACCCCGATTATTTCAACCTCCAAGCCTACAGTTTTACCGGTGGGCAATCCCATTGATAGTTACATGGCTTTAGCTCCCAGCACGATGCGGGCAGGACAGGTCGAAAAAGTTTCCGTTTCGCTGTTCAGCGGGGCAGCGTTGGGAACTGATACCGTAAAAGTGGATTTGCTACTAAATGGGCAGAGCAAATCCAATGTAACAGGTGTTATACAGGGGCGGGGTGATTTGGCTTTAAATCTACCTACGTTAAGCGAGGGTACTTATACCCTCCAACTTGCTACGTCCAATTTTCAAGCGCAAACTCAGGTAAAAGTGGAAAGCGGCACGCTGGTTTTTCTGGAAACCGACAAGCCCATCTACAAACCGGGACAAACGGTGCATATCCGCGCCATAACGCTTGACCCACGCCTGATACCGATAAGCGAACAAATCACAATCGAGGTACAGGACGCGAAGGGTATAAAAATCTTCAAGAAAAACCTACAGACCGATGAGTATGGCATGGCAACCGCCGATTTGCCGCTCTCCAGTGAGCCGAATCTCGGCACATGGAAAATTTCAGGAGTCATAGGCAAAAAACGCACGCAACTGGACATCCGAATCGAAAAATACGTGCTGCCCAAATATGAAATCACTACCCAATTTACCAAAGGTTGGGCGCTAGTAAACGAGTCTATCAAAGGCACAATCAAAGCGGAATACAGCTACGGTAAAGCGGTGCAAGGCGAGGCGGAAATACACGCCTTCAAATATACCGGAACTTGGCAGGAATTTTCCACCGTTACCAGAACCATCAACGGACAAGTGGATTTTGAACTACCCGCTGTAAATTACGTGGTGGGAGTGCCGGGAGCAGGTGGGCAAGGAAATGTGCGCCTTGAAGTGACAGTGCGAGAGAAAGACACGGGCTATGAGGAAAAAACCACCGAGTTGCTAACCATGGCTTCTGCGCCGATAACCTTAAAGGCGATACCAGAAAGCGTAATTTTCAAACCTGCGTTGCCCTTGTCGCTATTGTTGGTGGCGCAAACACCAGATAAAAGCCCGGCAGACGCACAGGTGACGGTTGAAGTGATATATACCAAAGCTGATTACAGCTCCAGTCGCGAAACCCGGCAAGCGGAAGTCAAGCAGGGAACAGGCTCAGTGAAGGTTAATCCGCCCGGTGATGCGATTTCACTCACGATTTCAGCTTCCAGCAATACCAATTCGGGTAAAGCCTATACCTCCCTCACCATGCAAGCCGGCTACTCGCCTTCAGGTAATTTTATCAGCTTGCAACAAGTCAGCAAGGGTGGGCTAAAAGTGGGCGATACTGCCAGTTTCAAGGTAAACGCTACCAAACAAGCAAGCGGCTTCTACTACGAGATAATGGCACACGGCACGCTAATCTTTTCCGACTATTCCGCATCACCCGACCTAGCGTTCACAGTTACGCCCCAGATGACACCGCAAGCGCGTTTGCTGGTTTATCAAATTATGCCCAACGCCGAAATAGCTGCCGATTATCTGCCCTTCTCGGTTGAAGCGAGCTATACCCACAAGGTCGAAGCCAAATTTGATAAAGAAGAAGTAGAGCCGGGGCAAGAGGTTAATTTAAGCCTGAAAACGGAGGGAGCGGCAAAGGTGGGCGTGGCAATAGTTGACCGCTCGGTCTTTATTTTGGCGGAAAATCGGCTAAATCTGCAACAGGTCTTTGATGAATTGGAAAAATTGTATCAAAAACCGCAGATTGAGTTGCACGACGCGCAACCTGTAGCTGGAAACGTAATGCCCGGTGGTAGCGGAAAGATGGACACATTGAGCAGCAAAGAAATGTTCGCCAACGCAGGGGTAGTGGTACTGACCAACAAAAACGTACCGCAAGGCAAGAGCTATCAGCAACAGGTCTTTGCGGAAGCGGGTGGAGGAGTAGCAAGAGGCATACCTCCTGCCGCCGCCGCTACTGCTGCTACCACCGCCGCCGCTCAAAATTCAGCAGCCGATGCCAGCAAAGCAGCCGATCAGGTTGGCACGTTGGCAGAAGTGCAAAGGGTTCGGCAGTTCTTCCCCGAAACGTGGCTTTGGGAAGATTTCAAAACAGGGGCGGACGGTACCGCCAGCAAGAAATTACAAGCGCCGGATAGTATCACCACATGGATGCTGCACGCGGTGGCGCTCTCTCCCAAACTGGGCATGGGCATGGCTGAAGCACAATTAAAAGTGCTACAACCTTTCTTTGTAACGGTTGACTTGGTGTATTCCGCTATCCGGGGCGAGCAATTCCCGGTTAAAGTGGCGCTCTACAATTACACAGCGCAAGAGGAACAATTCACGGTTGAGCTAAATCCTGAAAGCTGGTTCGAGTTACTAGATCAGAATTCCAAAACAGTTAAAGTGGGCGCAAACGGCACAGGTGGGGTATCTTTCACCATAAAGGCAAAAGAGCTAGGCACGAAGCAGTTAAAAATCACGGCACGTTCGCGCAACCGAGCGGACGCAGTAATCAAAGAATTGCTGATTGAGCCGGAAGGCGTAGCGCGGGAATTGATAGAAAACTATGTGGTGACCACGGGCAAGAACCTACAACTGGATATGAGCGTCCCGGCAGGGATTGTAGCAGGTTCAGCGCGGGCTTATCTGGCAGTAACGGGCAACTACCTGACACAAACAATCGAGGGCTTGGAAAATCTGTTGCGTATGCCCTACGGCTGCGGTGAGCAAAACATGATTCTATTCGCGCCAAACGTTTTTGTAGCGCGTTACCTGAAAGAAACCGAGCAGATAAAGCCCGAATTGCAGGCGAAAGCGGAAAGCCTCATGATAACAGGCTACCAACGCGAACTAACCTACCAACGCACCGATGGCAGTTTTTCCGCTTTCGGCAATAGCGATAAAATCGGCAGCTTGTGGCTTTCAGCTTTTGTACTGAAAACGCTGTCTATCGCTAAAAATTTTATCTACATAGATGATAACGTTTTGAATGTAACTCGTAGCTGGCTACTCAAGCAGCAAAAAGCAGATGGTTCTTTCGAACCGGTGGGTTTCTTGCACCATCAGGATTTGCTAGGCGGATTAAAAGGCAATCAAGCATTAACGGCTTACCTAGCGGTGGCGTTGCAGGAGTCGGGCGATAAAACCGGAGCGGGCAAAGCTATTGCCTATCTGGAGAAGAATCTAGAGGGTATGAGCGACCCCTATACGCTGGCTTTGACTTCTTATGCGCTGGAACTAGCAAAAAGTGGGCAAGCAGTCAAAGCCTTCGAGATGCTGGTCAAGTTGGCGAAACAGGACGAAAACGGTTTGTATTGGGGTGAATCAGCGCAGATTCCTGTAAACCCGCAACCGAACGTTAATCGCTATAACCCACCAAACCGCAGCGCCACCATCGAAACTACCGGTTACGCACTGCTGGCGCTTGTAGCGCATGGCAACCGGGTAACGGCAGCACAAGCAGCGCGTTGGCTAGTCTCAAAGCGCAATTCTTACGGCGGTTGGGATTCGACTCAAGATACGGTGGTAGGCTTGCAAGCATTATCACAATATGTGGCAGGCAGCAAAACGGATGTTGACGCTACCCTTACGTTCCGCAACGGGAATTGGCAAAAAGAGGTTCGGGTCAATACAGACAACGCCGATGTATTGCAAACTATTGAGGCGCAGTTGGGCGATACAATGACTGTAGAGATAGCAGGACGGGGGCAAGCAATTTTGCAAACGGTACGACGCTTCAACGTACCGGAGGCTGAACGCAAGGAGCAATCCACTTTCCAGTTAAGCGTGGATTATGGCGCATCACAGATAGAATTGAGCAATCAGCTTAATGTAAAGGCGACAGTGCAATTCACGCCACCCGAACCTATCAAGGCGGGAATGGTAGTGCTGGATGTGGCTTTACCCACAGGCTTTGCGCCTGTTACCGATACGTTGGTAGCGCTATCGAAACAACAGCCCAAAATCAAACGCTACGATGTGGCAGGGCGTAAGGTGATTCTGTACATCGAGGATATGTCTCCAAACGAGACTCTAACCTTCGAGTTCAAGGCGGTGGCGCTCTATCCAATCAAAGCGCAAGCGGTTACTTCACAGGCGTATTCTTATTACCGCCCCGATTGGAAAGGCGAGTCGCTGGGAGGCGCAATTGTAGTCAACGGTTAGAGAACATGGGTTAATAATTTCTCAAGCGTGGGGAGTAATCCTCACGCTCTTTTTTTTGGAAAAGGGTCTTGCCAGCACGAAAAATAAGGTGTTCTAAACAGTACCCAACCAAAAACTAGCATTTTTTATTTTACCCCTTGACTACAACCGGACTAAGCTATATACTACATCCGGCTAACCATACTTTGTGTGATTACGCCAATTAGAAACAAATTTACTGTAGCGAGCTTATTCCTATAATAGATGTTAGTGATATGCCTCTATAACGTTGGTTATATAATATTATGCGCGAATTAGTCAAACAATTTAATTATGCCTCACAACAATTCCGTCTGCTGATGGATAATGCCGGGAACGGTGGCATTCCCAAACTACGCCGCGTCCACGCTTACGAGGAGGCTTTCGCGCACCTCGTCAAATGCCATGAAATTTATGAGCTACTGCGGATGCAAGCGGGAGAAAACGAATTAGCGCTTATGCACCGCACCCTTAATGAGAATTTCAAGCTCTATACCGATGGTTGGGGCAGGGTCAAGCGAGTGGTGCAAGAATCGCGGCAGGCGCGTCATGAGCGCAAGCGTGAAGAAAGCTTTGATTATTAACCGGGCTCTTTCAGGTTTTTCTCTTCCTTCATATCCTTGTAAACCAAATCAACAATGTCAGGGTACAATTTCTTCATACAGTTGGGACAGATACCATGACTGAACCGCATATCCGAATTATCTTCAAGGTAAGTCTCAACCTGATGCCAATAACCTCGGTCATCCCTGATATTCTTGCAACTAGCACAAATGGGCAACAAACCTGAAAGCAACTTTATCTGCTCCAATGCCTCGCGTAATTCGGCAATGAGATGCTCACGCTCATGCTCAATTTGTACCCGCTGGGATATATCACGCATAACAATTAAGCTGCCATTTGTTGCAGCGCCTTTATCGCGAATCATCGTCACATTAACATCGTAGTAACTGAGTAAATCATTCTTACTAAGCTGTAGTTCACCTTTTATATCTGCCTTAGACATTAAATAATTGAGAAGTTCAGGGTTGTTTGAAAGAGCAATATCAACGCTTTGACCAAGTAATTTTTGTTTGGACTGACCCACAATTTGTTGTGCAGTTTGATTAAGGTCAACTATGCGTCCTAAGCGGTCAAGCACAAGCCAAGAATCCTGTAGCACATCTACCAGCATGCTACGCGCTACCGGCAAGAGGTCGAGAAACTGGTAACGATAATAGCTTACTACAATCAGTAGGGTGGTAAAACTCAAACCAACGGCAGATAGATTAAGATTTGGAATAGGGGAAAAACCGAACACATAGAAAACATTTATTACCAGTGGGATAAATGCGCCGATCAATAAGAATATTATCTGACTACGATAGGGCCCGGAAGCTGATAATAGAGTGTTAATCAATAAACCAATAATACCAAAGCTAAAGATATAAAGTATGGGCATTTGAACAAAGTAATACCAGAAGCCGTAATTGTTTTGTAAAATTGGGATTGAGGTAGTGGTAATATCCAGTAAAGGTTGCTTGCGAAACAAATGGTGTAGAGGGTCAGTCCAGATAACAAACTGGCTGATTACCGGATACAATACCAGCGGTATAACAAAGCGACGCACTTTCTCGAAATAGCCCAGATAACTCAGAATCAGACCTACCCAAATTATTGGTAGTAAATCTATACCGATAAATTGCAGGTTAGCAAGGGCAATTTTGGTATCTAAAGTGGTAGCAGCTATTTCAAATATAAAACCTACAATCCAAACCTCAAGGCAGGCGATAAAAGCCAGCATCAACTTAACGGTAATATTGCGTCTTAACCGCCAAATCAAAAGCGCAACAATAAATATGGGTATTGCTGAGAAAATAAATGGTATTAAATAAGAAGTAAATTGGAACATAATGTCACTTTTGAATCAAAAATCCTTATTTCCAAAAGTAAAAAACAGATGTAGCTAAATTCTCTTCAAAAGATTATAACCCGTACTCGCAGTTAATAACAGATACTAGTTTTTGCGAGCAACGGTTATTTTTTGTAAGAATTAACCTGCTTTAGCTATATTTTGCCGATGGTTTTTTTCAAGGTGAACCAACAAAACCGCTATATCTGCGGGATTCACTCCATTCAGCCGCGAAGCTTGCCCTAGAGTAGCAGGCTTAAATTGGACAAGACGCGCTCTTGCTTCGTTGCGTAACCCGACCACAACATTATAATCGAGGTCGTCAGGTAAAGGGCTATCTTCAAGGCGACGCATACGCCCCACTGCTTGTTCTTGCTTGTTAATATAGGTGGTGTACTTGGCTTCAATTTCAACCTGTTCGGCTACATCCGAGGTAGGTTGCTCATCAGGGAAAAGCACCGCAAAGGCACGAGTGCCAACGTCAGGACGGTGCAGATATTCAAAACCCCGTGTCTCGCCTGAAAGAGCAGGAAGCCCGGCAGCGGTAAGCATTGCATTACGCTCGGCGCTAGGTGTAAGACTAGTTTTTTCTAGCTTCTTGAGGTAATAAGCGATGCTATCTCGCTTATTTTCAACTGCTATATAGCGTTCTTTTGAAACTAACCCCATCTCATAGGCAAGTGGAGTCAGGCGCAAGTCGGCGTTATCAGTTCGCAATAACAAGCGATATTCGGCGCGACTAGTCATCAAGCGGTAAGGCTCTTTGATTTCTTTGGTAGTAAGGTCGTCAATCATTACGCCGATATAAGCCTGCTCTCGCTTTAGAATAAAAGGTGGGCGACCTTGTACCCGTAACGCCGCGTTAATTCCCGCCACCATTCCTTGACCACCCGCTTCTTCATAACCGCTAGTGCCGTTGATTTGACCCGCTAGAAACAGGTTAGAAATGCGTTTGGTTTCCATGCTGGCGCGAATCTCAGTGCTTGGAACGGCATCATACTCAACCGCGTAACCGAAGCGCATAATTTCGGCTTTTTCCAAACCGGGGATTGAGTGAATCAAGTCAATCTGTACATCGGCTGGCAAACTGGTATTTGCGCCCTGCACATAGACCTCGTTAGTTACCCAACCCTCCGGTTCAAGGAACAGTTGGTGTGATTCCTTATCGGAGAAGCGGTTAACTTTATCCTCGATACTAGGACAGTAGCGAGGACCAACTCCCTCGATTACTCCGGTAAACATAGGGGCGCGATGGAAATTATTGCGAATGATTTCGTGAGTGCGCGAAGTGGTATGCACTAGATAGCAAGGCAACTGAGGTCGCCAACCGTCCAAGGTGGAATTTGGGAAAGCTTTGGGAATGGTGGGCGGTGGCATAAACTCTACCCGGTCATTTTCAGAGTAGGTAAAGCTGAAATAGAGTGGAACCGCGCTGCCACGTTGAACCATTGTTTTTGAAAAATCAATGGTGCGAGCATCAATACGTGGCGGAGTCCCGGTTTTCAAGCGATGTAGCGGAAAACCCAAATCAGCTAGATTATTGGAAATCTGGATGCTAGGCGGTTCCCCTGCACGTCCCGCACTGGCGATATAAGCACCCATAATAATACGCCCTTTGAGAAAAGTGCCAGTGGTTAACACAACCGTCCGAGAATGATAGGTTAGCCCATTGGCGAATACTACGCCACAAACTTGCAGATGCCCGGTTTGTTCATCGCGTTGAATGAGCAATTCTTCGACCTGAGCTTGGCGCAAAGTGAGATTAGGGGTATTTTCGATTGATTCTTTCATAGCAAGCTGATAGAGCTTTTTATCAGCCTGCGCCCGCAAAGCCTGTACCGCTGGACCTTTTGAAGTGTTAAGCAAGCGAATCTGAATCAAGGTGCGATCAGTGTTACGCGCCATTTGACCGCCCATCGCGTCAATCTCACGTACAACATGTCCTTTCGCCGGACCGCCGATTGAGGGGTTACATGGCATAAGCGCTACACTGTCGAGATTTAGCGTTACCAACATAGTCCGACAACCCATTCGAGCCGCCGCCAACGCTGCCTCACAACCTGAGTGTCCTGCGCCCACCACAATCACATCATATTCGCCCGCATTTATATGTTCCACTTCTGGTACAACCTCAAGAATCTATATTAGGGAATTAACCCCGATGAATTTCTACTTATCCAATCGGATATTATACCTTAAGCGAGGTTGGAATGAAATGGATTTTTCTGATATTCAGGGGAAATGCTTTTAGCTCAAACTTCTCGTATCGAGATGCAGCAAGTGTATCAATTTAAAATAACTTCAGGTTCACTGTAAGGCCATTAGAGGGGGCAGCTATTTTCAAACGCATTTTCCCTGTCTGATATTGAACAAGCATTGGTGATTTAACGAGCGATAAATTGGATTGGTTTGGTGGTAGGGTCATTGAAACCGGATGCAATTGGAAAGACAATAGTGAAAGTTGTACCGCTCCCGGAAGCGCTGCTGACTTCAATGCGCCCATGATGAGCGTGGATGATTTCTTTGCAAATAGCCAGCCCTAGCCCTAACCCGCCATGTTCTTTGCTACGGCTTTTCTCTGCTTGATAAAAACGCTCGAAAATATGGGGTAAATCTTTTGGAGAAATACCTTGTCCGGTATCGCTAACTGTAGCTACCAGATTTTGCCCAGCAGTCCGGCAACTGACCGTAATACTTCCACCGGGAGGAGTGTAACGTAGCGCATTATCAATCAAATTATTGAATACCTGTCGCAAGCGATCGTAATCACCCAACAGAGGCGATACCGGGTATAGATGCCTTGCCAGCTTTACTTCTTGCAACAAGGCACGCTGCTCAAATGTACTTAAGGACTGTTCTATTATTTCGTTTAACTGCAATTTTTCCTGCGCCATTTTAACCTGTCCGCTTTCAAGGCGCGAGAGATCCAACAAACTATGCACCAGCCTAATCATACGCTCGGTTTCGTTGTTGATGATTTCGGCGGAACGAGCAAAATCTTCGGGGCGGCGCAAGGCTCCATCCAGCATGGCTTGAGAAAAACCACGAATTGCGGTAAGAGGAGTTTTCAATTCATGGGAAACGTTACCGATGAGTTCTCGTTGCATACGTTGATATTGCTCGATTTCCTTTGACATCTGGTTAAAACTCTCAGCCATTTTTCTAATTTCATAGCTGCCAGCAGGCGGCACGAAATAGCTGTAATCACCACGCGCAACAGCCTGAGTTGCTACAGTTGCTTTTGCTAAAGGGCGACTAATAGTTCGGGCAATAAACAAACCCACGATAAGCGAAACTAGCAGCGCCACCAGACCGGACATAGCCAGAATAGGACCTAAATCTTGCAGCACATTCGGGACAGGTAGAACAGGCAACAAAGCAACTATCAAAACAGAACGTGCATCACCACGGATATTAAGTAGCCCGAATAGATTAACTTGAGCGCCCTCAAAACGAGTATATACCAAATCAAAATGCTCGTTCTGACGGGATATGTAATCATCCCGCAGATAAGGCTGCTTGCCAACGAGAATATCAGGAACAGGAGTGGGAGCAATGACATTTCCTGAACTAGGTGTTGGTAAAACTTGGCGAGGTCGAATCAAGGGAAGCTGTTGCCCGATAATGTTATGGCTTGGGTTCCCTTCAGTATCGTACAAAACCTGACTGGTCAGTGTTTCTACCATCAAAACACGAATGTTTTTACCGCCCAGCATTTGCTGAAAAGCAGCATCCATTTCTTCACGGGTAGGGGGCGTTATTTGGCGGCAAGGCTTGGTTTTAGCGGTATTGCAAATATAAGGGGCAAAGGCGTTAGTAGCAGCATCTTGATTAGCGCGTAGGCGGAAATTTTCAATCTGATTAGCTGCCTCCCGAATATCATTTTCGCGGTCAGCGCGAGTGCGGTCTTCTTGGTAGCCCTGAACCAACGGCAATAGCAATGCGCCCATTATTGCAACAGCAAGCAGCGCAACCGCTGAAAATGATATAATCAAGCTTGAACGCAACCTCATAAAACCCCTCCTATAGAGAAATAACTTCCCCTATTTTAGCATAGAACCTTTTTGTGAAAGGTAAATGACCGGATTGTAAAACCTCTGTAAACTCGATTATCAGGGCGGTTGCATAGTCAGTATTTATATTTTCAACACTCCAGCCAAACCACCAAGAGAATTAACCCGTAGGGGCGGTTCGTACCCACTACGGGGCACAGGCGAACCGCCCTTCTTTTATTGCCACATCACCCACAAAAAACGCCACCCAACGAGGGCGCATCGCGAGGCACCCCTACAAAATCACCTCGCACCCTTGCCCAAACCCCTTTGAGAATCGTTTTATAGAGGACAATTTCTTTCTTGCAACAGCCCTGACTCGATTATATAAATAGTATTGGCTAACAAAGCTTCTCTGCTATAATGTAAATGCTTTTCAAGAAAAATAAGAACGTTTATCAGGACGCTCAGAAGGGGGTCACCAATGGCGGATGGCTACGTTCTAGCCATAGATCAAGGCACAACCGGTACAACCACTATAATATTTGACCATGCTACAAATATTATAGGGCGAGGCTATAACCCAATAAGGCAAATTTACCCGCGTCCCGGCTTAGTAGAACATGATCCGGTGGAAATTTGGAACGGGGCAGTTTCTTCAATTCATCAAGCGATGAGTCAAGCGCAAATTGGTTACAATGAGCTTGCCGGAATCGGCATTACTAATCAGCGTGAGACCGTTGTACTTTGGGAACGCGAAACTGGACATCCAATTGATAACGCTATTGTATGGCAGGACAGACGTACCCTAGCAATGTGCGAGCGGTTGAAGGCTGAAGGGCTGGAAGCCGAATTACATCATAAAACCGGATTGGTATTAGACCCCTATTTCAGCGCTACTAAAGTTGCTTGGTTACTTGAAAATGTTGATGGACTGAAAGAACGCGCCAAAAAAGGCGAAATTCTTCTTGGTACGATAGATAGCTGGCTTATCTGGAACCTCACTGGCGGTAAATTACACTTGACCGATATGAGTAATGCCAGCCGCACCCTCTTTTATAATATCCACGAGCTAAAGTGGGATGAAGATATTCTCAACTATTTGGGTATCCCTATCAGTATGTTGCCAGATGTACGCTATAGCTCTTTTCCCTTCGGTGAAGTACAACCGGGATTGCTCGCGCCCGATAGCCCTGCTATCCCTATCGCGGGTGTTGCAGGCGACCAGCAAGCGGCTCTTTTCGGGCAGGCAGGATTTCAAAAAGGGGAATTAAAAATCACCTACGGCACCGGCGCATTTCTGATGATGAATACCGGCAGTGAGCCTGTAGACTCCCAAAACGGTTTGCTAACCACGATTGCGTGGGGTTATAAAAATAAAGTGGAATATGCGCTTGAAGGTAGCACTTTCATTGCCGGCGCTGCGGTACAATGGTTGCGAGATGAGTTAAAAATAATCGGTAACGCTGCCGAAACCGAGCAAATGGCATTGAGTGTACCTGACAACGGCGGGGTTTATATCGTACCTGCTTTTGTCGGTTTGGGCGCTCCATACTGGGATAGCCGCGCACGTGGAGCGATTTTTGGGCTGACACGCGGCAGCAATAGAAACCATCTAGTGAGAGCAGCGCTGGAAAGTATCGCTTACCAAACCCGCGATGTGGTTGAAGCAATGAAGCTTGATAGTAAAGCGGAATTCCCTGAAATCCGAGTGGATGGCGGGGCTGTTGCCAATAACTTTCTGATGCAATTCCAAGCTGATATGATGGGGATTAAAGTTATCAGACCCAAAATAATCGAGACCACTGCATTAGGGGCAGCCTTCCTAGCAGGGTTGACCGTAAACTACTGGGATTCTCAGAGCGAAATTACGCGATTGTGGAAAGTGGATCGTGAGTTTGAAAGCCAAATTAATGAGGAAAAGCGCAACAAATTTTACCGTACTTGGAAAAGAGCAGTAGAGCGTTCTTTGGATTGGGAAGATGACTAAGCAGCCAGTTCGTGTCTGACATCCCAACAAAATATATTATGAGCTAACGGAGATATTTACAAATATGAAAATCATCATACCGCTGGCGGGGCTTGGTACACGTCTCCGACCCCATACCTATAGTAAGCCTAAGCCTCTGGTTAACGTAGCCGGCAAACCCGTGCTGGCTCATATTCTGGATGAATTAGCTGTACTTGATGTTGAAGAAATTATATTCATAGTCGGCTACCTCGGTGATCAGATTGAAAAGTATGTGTCTAAAAATTATCCGCAATATAAATCCCGCTTTATAGTTCAAACAGAAATGTTGGGACAGGCGCATGCCGTAAATCTGGCTAATGAGTATGTAACTGACGAGGTGCTGATTATTTTCGCTGACACAATCTTCAAAACCGACCTAACTCTCTTGAAGAACATTTCAACTGATGGCGTTATCTATACAAAAGAGGTGGAAAATCCCGCCAGTTATGGTGTAACTGTACTTAACGAGCAAAGCATTATCACCCGATTAGTAGAAAAACCTAAAACCTATGTTTCCAATCTAGCCGTGGTTGGGATTTATTACTTCAAAAAAGGTGAATGGCTATTTAGCGCTATCAAGAAACAGATGGAACGCAACATTCAGTTGGGCGGTGAATATTTTCTGGCAGACGCTATCTCAATAATGATTGAAGAGAAAGCAAAATTTAATGCATTTACCCTAGAAGTCTGGGAAGATTGTGGTAAAATAGACACATTATTACTTACGAATCGTTATTTACTAAGTAAGCTTAACGATGGACTTCACAAGGATGAATATCCCGATTCAGTAATTGTTCCGCCAGTTTATATTGCCCCTGACGCTAAAATCGAGCGGAGTGTCATAGGGCCCTATGTCAGTATCGCCGCTGGTGTACAGGTAATCGAATCTATTTTGCGAGATTGCATAATCAACGAAAAAGCAGTGGTAAAATCATCTACCCTGAGTGAATCCGTAATAGGCAGTAACGCCAGTGTAGCAGGAACCTTCCACCGTCTGAATGTTGGCGATAATAGCGAGATAAATTACGGCGAGTAGCAAAGAAATCTCATTTATATTTGGGCAGGTAATGATTTAGAGTTACCTGCGTTATTCAAAAGGAGTATATTGAAATGTCCTCGGAAAAGAATCGAGTGATTATTATTGGGAGTGGACCAGCCGCTTTAACCGCTGCGATTTACACCAGCCGCGCAAATCTTGATGTTTTGTGTATTGCAGGTTATGCCAGCGGAGGACAGTTGATGCTTACCAGCGAAATTGAAAACTTCCCCGGATTCCCGGAAGGCATTATGGGTCCTGAATTGATGGGAAATATGCGTTCACAAGCAGAGCGATTCGGTACCCGCTTTATCGAAGCCGATGCAAGTAAGGTAGATTTCTCCGGCGCGGTACACCGGGTTTGGATCGAAGACGAAGTTTATGAAGCCGAAGCAGTTATTGTAGCTACCGGAGCGAACGCCAAATGGTTAGGTCTAGAAAGCGAACAACGCTTGGTAGGACGTGGGGTTTCAAGTTGCGCTACCTGTGATGGTTTCTTCTTCCGCAATAAAGAAATTGCAATAATCGGGGGTGGCGATACCGCGCTGGAAGAAGCGTTGTTTCTGACCAAGTTCGCCAGCAAAGTTAACCTGATTCATCGGCGCGACAAATTTCGTGCCAGTAAAATTATGCAGGAACGTGTCAGCCAACACCCGAAAATTAACATTATTTATGATACGGCAATAGAAGAAGTGTTAGGCGAGAATAATGTCACCGGCGTTAAGTTGCACAATCTCAAAAATAATGAAATAACCGAGTTACCCCTCAGCGGAGTATTTGTAGCAATCGGGCATCAACCTAACACCTCTATATTTAATGGTGCTTTAAAAATGAACGAATCTGGTTATATCGAGGCAGTGGGTGGGGAAACTCTTACCAGCGAGAAGGGCGTATTCGTAGCAGGGGATGTCTTTGATTTCAGGTATAGGCAGGCTATCACAGCGGCTGGTAGCGGTTGCAAGGCTGCGTTAGAAGCGGAGAAGTATCTGGAAGGCTTGAACAGCGATTCTGGGCATCTCTAAGCTGCAAACTAAACGCGAACCTAAAAGGCGATAATATACACAAGGTGGCGTAGATGCCACCTCTTTTTATTTTATAGCTGATACCAATTCAATTCACCCTCTGAAGCATATCGGCTATAACACTTTTCCTAAAATTACTCAATGAGAAAATAGAGCAATCCAATTATCTTATGCGATTATTTTCATGTCTTGACAAAATTCAGATTCATTCTAAAATAGGACTCATCAATAAAGCTCATTGGTGGGGTCGGCTCAGGGGATACTATGCTCTAACTGAGTAGAGTTTCTTTTGTCACGACTTTATTTTTCTTACAATTGGTACTCATTGATTGAATAATTAATAGGCTAACATTAATCAGGGAGTGTTTTGTGACAAAGCATAACCCTTATCAAAGAGGAGAAGAAATTTCAAAGATTAACCGAGGATTAAAACGAACCCGCGTTTAAACGGGTGTTTGTCTGGAAATGACCGATTAGAAGGTTTATAAAATTAAAAAATCCCCGCGGCCCGCTAAACCATTGGGGATCTTTACTAGATACGATAGCCCTCATCAGGGAGGACTTCTTTTGTTTTCTGTCGTTTACAGAATAACATAAGAGATTCTCCATGTCAAGGGTTATGGAGGATTTTTTATGCCCAAAAATACGCTTGCACATAATTATAGCCCGAATTTGACTGTTCCAAAAAGAGCAGGACAGTTTGTACAGATACCACTCGAACTGATTAGGGAAACCGAAATCAGCCCTGCTGCCCTGAAACTGTATATGATAATCCTCTCCTACTCCGGTGTGGATAACAACAGTGCCTTCCCTTCCCAATCACGGCTTGCTTCCGATATGAAGCTTACCGAACGACGGGTGAGAACACTTTTAGTCGAGCTTCTGGAAGCCAATCTGGTAGAAATAATTCATCGTGCAGGAACTTCCAATTTGTATATACCACTTTGGAAAGCAGGGAGAGAAGCGGAAGAAAACTTCCGAGGAGAGCGGAAGAATAGTTCCGCCAATCTACATGAACATGATTTAAAACATGTGTGTGAGAAAAATTCCATTTCTGAAACAATTTCAGATACCGATATAGAAGCAGTTTCTACAGATACACCATGTGAAAACACTGAAAATGACAAACAAATATCAACCCTTCTGGTTTCTGCTGGTATCAGTTTTGTAATGGCACAAGAATTAACCCCGATAATTCGCCAGAACAATCGTGATATAAGTTATGTCAAATCGCTAATAGAAACCAGTCAAGAGAAATATATTCACAATCCGATAGGGTTTATCCGCTTTATGATTTTGAGAAATGCTGAGCCAGTCAGCAAGAAGATCAATGCACGCTCAAAACAACCTAAAAACCCAACGGCAGCGACCCAAACTCCTCTCGATTTCTCCAAATATTTGACCGGCAAATATGCTTATTTGACCGCAACAACTTCAGGTGATGACACCATCCCTAAAGAGACGAACGAAGAACAATCGCAAATCTTCTGGCAGAATCTTCGTCGCACTCTTGCTCTTAGTGGTCAATTTCCGCTTTCTATTCTGGATAGTGGAAGGTTAAGATACTGCTCCGAAACTGGGAAATACCTGCCAATCTTTGTAGGTCGGGAAGATTTAAATAAAGCTCAGGTTCAAATTCTCGATAAAGCTCTGGAAAATCTGTTTCTAACAGGTTCTGGATATAACGCAGCAACAAAAAATACTGCATCTGTGTAATGCTAACATTTAGAGAGGTATAGTTAAAAAAAGCTTTTTCAAGCGGCTTTGAGGAGGTTTTTAATTGTAAAAAGTTACCCTAGTTCGATATGCACAAAGGATAATTATAGAGTAAAATAAGCCAATACTAGAATTATTCCGCCATTATGGCGGATATCTTGGCAGAAAGACGGGCTTCGACTATGTTGGATATAGAATCTATTCTGAAGGAAGGCGAAAGCGACATGGTGGAGTTCAAGATAGCTCCTCCCCGCGCGAATGAAATGGCTGACCGCATTTGCGGCTTTGCCAATTCGACTTCAGGAGGTTATCTAATTATAGGAGTACAGGATAAAAGCTGGGAAGTAGTTGGAGTCAAGAATGTCTCCGATACCATTGACCAAATCCTTTATGCTACTCGTCTATGCCATCCTCAAGTACATCTAAATCCATCGCTACCCCAGACTGTACTCATAAATGATAGTCAATTGGTGGTAGCTCACATACCACCTAATGATGGCACATTGTATCAATCTGGAGGTGTTTGTTGGATTAGAAAAGGCACGCATACTACCCCTATGGTGGTATCAGAGATTCAGCGCTATCTTTACCATAGAGGAGTTCTTGACTGGGAAACTCAACCGGTGCGCCGTGCAACTCTTTCTAACCTGAACAGGGATCTTATCGAGCTATATCTGAAACAACGTCCTAGCAGAAGTAGGGGAGTCTTTCGCCCTTCTACTATGGAAGAGATATTGGTTAATCTTGAATGTCTTATGGCAACTAGTGATGAGACTGGAAAAGAAGCGCTACGTCCTACTAACGCTGGACTGTTGCTCTTCGCTGATAATCCGCAGGAATTTCTGTTGCAATCAGAGGTAGTATGCGCTCTTTTTAGAGATAATTCGGGTCTCAAACGCTTTTCTGACAGACGTGTTTTTCAGGGTCCTATCAGCGATCTGATTGACCAAGTTGGGAATTGGTTTGACCGGAATATTGCTGTACCGGCTCGTGTGCAGGGCTTCAACCGTATAGATGAACCGGAATATCCTCTGGAAGTTCTACGAGAGGCAACAGTAAATGCGTTAGTACACCGGGATTACAGCCTCAAAGGTGAGAATGTCCGCATATTTTTCTATTCTGACCGGATAGAGTTTCGTAATCCTGGCTTGCTTATGCCGGGTCTTAACATTGAGGATTTGAGAGAAGGTCGGGCAGGCTCTAAACTGCGAAATCCTGTTATAACTGGTATACTCAGGAATTTACCGGGTAGTTACATGGATCGTATGGGCAGCGGTATCCCATTTATGCTGGAAGAAATGCGAAGGTTGGGGCGCAGACCACCGGAATTTCGAGAGCAGGGTGAGTTTATAGTGACTTTCTATAGGGAAACTAGCGCTCAAACTGAGGAAATCAGAACTTCTTTGAAACAAAAAGAAACCGCTGCTGAAGGTGATTCTATTGTCAGAGGGCTTCAAAGGCAGCGACAAGAATTGGCGCTGAAATATATCCATAAAAACGGTTATATAACCAACGGTCAATATCGGGAACTTGTGGCAGTCTCAGATAGAACAGCCTACCGGGATTTGGAGGCATTAGTAGCGCAGGGTACTCTCAGGACTACTGGTCAGAAAAGATCCAGACGCTACATGGTTTGAGTAGTAAGCGTAAGCGCAGAAGTAAATTGGTTCGTAAAACATGGTTTCTTTGCAGGGTATAGCCCGAATTATGGGTACAGGTAGAAAATAGTCTCCACTTAATAAAAGGAGTTTTATGATTAAGATAGCTTTTGGGTTACAGAAAGGAGGGGTTGGTAAGACTACCAGCACCATTTCTACCGGCTACGCATTGGCGAAACTGGGTAAGCGGGTGCTTCTGGTTGATTCCGACCCACAGGCTAACCTAACCTCTTCCTGTTTGCTTGACCCTCGATCTTTCAAACTTAATATTTATGATCTGTTTAAAAAAGGCTCATTGAAAACGTCAAATGCCATCGTCAAAACCCAATGGGACTTTGATCTAATTCCTTCCAGTATAGTGCTTGCTTCTACTGAGGTTGAACTGGTGTCTGCTTTTCAGAGGGAGCAAGTGCTGGCAGAAAAGTTTCAGGAACTGGAAGGGCTTGGCTATGATTACGTTCTTACTGATAGCCCACCCTCATTGGGTTTGCTTACTGTAAATGTGCTGGCTGCTTCTGACAGGGTTGTAATGCCCGTTCAGTGCCAGTTGCTCTCAATTATGGGTCTGCAAGCTTTTATAGATGTTGTGGAGTTAGTACAGAAAATTAACCGTACTTTGCGGATTAGCGGGGTTTTGCTAACTATGTATGATCCGCGCACCGGTGTTTCACGTGAAGTGGAAAATAATGTACGTGAGATATTGGGAGATCTAGTATTTGATACTCGGATAGGAAATTTCACAGCTCTTTCCAATATACCTAGGCGTGGTCCAATCCAAGTTTGGGAACCAAAACACCCGGCTAGTCAGCAGTATAATGCATTTGCCGAAGAGCTTATAAATCGTTTGGAGCAGGAGAATCATTGAAGTGTCAAAGAAAAATACTACTGGTACAGATTTTTTTGCCAATCTCAGAGCACGCGCTGGAGATATACAGAAACTCACTGATAGCTCTGACTTGAAAGAAACTGAAGAACTTGAAATGCTTCGGCTGGAATTAATCTTGCCAAACCCTGATCAACCTCGTAAGATTCCTGCGCCTCTCGAAGATGAACAACTGGTGGCTGATGTAAGGGAGCGTGGAATCCTGCAACCCATAATAGTAAGACCTTCGCCAGAGCAACCCGGCAAATATTTGCTAGTAGCGGGCAATCGGCGGGTTGGCGCTGCCGGACAAGCCGGTTTGTCTCACATTCCGGCAATAGTCAGAGATTATACTGAAAAAGAGGCTCGTACTGTTGCAGCTATCGAAAATTTGCAACGACAAGATCTCGATCCATTGGATGAAGCCCGCTATTTCAGGTTTTTGGGAGTAGAATATAATCTTTCAAACCGAGATATTGCCAAGCTCGTTAATAAGAGTCCCAGCTATGTCGATCAACGTATGCGAATGCTAGAAACGCGCGTAAAAAATACGCATTTGTTACAGAAAGCACAAACCGAAGTAGAAGAGAAAACCATTTGGAAATATCGCCCTCGTGATTGGCAGAAATTTTATCAAACTTTGGAGGCTCTCGGAAAAGGTTATAGCGTTGCTCCTATCGAGGAAAAAAAGAAGTTGCGTCAGGAAATTAAGGCTCTAAGGGAGCATCTGGACGCTCTGGAAAAAGAAATGAAGGATTAACACTCCAGACTATAATGCTATTTCACTTTCGCTAACGGAATAGCCAGCCTTTCGCACAGATACCGCTGGCTAATTACCTATACCGGGCATAAGATTTGAGGTAATTGTTCATCCCCATTGTTACCAGAGCTTATTTAAATTGCTTATGCTTAGCATGACAAACTTCGTGAGTGGTTACGGTTTAGGAAAATGTCGGTATGGATAGACCCATTTATGCCACCGCTGTACTTTTTCGACCATTATCTGGTGAAAGCCCTTTATTCCAACATTCTTTTTAAAGCTTCAATATCATTTATGTGTACGGATTCTTTATGGAAGTCGATAATACCATCATCGCGTAGCTTGCAGAATTCCCTAGATAAAGTTGGACGTGAAACATTCAAAAAGTCAGCCAGTTCTCCGCGTTTCAGAGGCATAAATGTGTAATTGCCGCTTTTCCTATATAGCTCAAGCAGATACTTACTAATTTTCCCTTTGATGCTTTTAACCACAAAATAATCCACTTTTCGATTTGTAACTGGGTACGATCTGCACGACTTAAAGCAACTGCTTGAGGATACCCAAGGAAAAGGCATCAATAATATATACCCACAGTGAGATGCTACCCTGAACTGAAGAAGTACAGCCATCTGAAGGGCAACTTTGCCACTGGTTGGCAAAACCCACAGAAAGAATTTGTCAGGATACTATCTCCCATTCTTTACACCCAAACTGCATAATGCCGCCCCAAACCTCCTACAGTGACAGGCTATTTACTACTTCAGTAGTTACATATCCCAATATAAACCATTGACGTTCTAAACGTACTGGTAGAAAAGTTTGATCTAAAACCGACTAGTACCCCCCAAGCTGACCTTGCTGCTATATTGGGCTAAGCGCATAGTTGACACCTATGCAACTAACAGCCTGCTAGTCTCTCAGAATATCTAGTTTGATTTCCATTGACATCATCTAAAATTAGGGCTAATATGAAGTTGAGAGAAAGTAATTTTATCTCACCTGTAATGGGGAGTAACCGCCCGCCGGTACGGGCTAGATAGTCGTCAAGACGGAGTATATCTCCCGGCTATCTGGAAGCACCTTTCGTAAGGTACTAACGGTGAGACCATCACGGCTTATTAGCATGTGATGGTTTTTTCTTTTTCAGGTAGTATAACCTGAATTAGAAAGGAGTATAAGTAAATGCCAACTCAAGTAATAACCTCACCTTCAACCTCTTCTGGCAATTCAATTCCTTGGCACACTCTTGAGCAGAAAGATTTACTTGCTCATTTCGAAGTGAATCCTGAAATCGGTTTTTCTCAGGTAAGGGTTGACCAACTTCTGATTGACTATGGCGCTAATGAATTGCTGGATAAGGGGGTTAAACCCCCACTAAAAATTTTCTGGGAACAACTTACGGCTGTAATGGTATTAATCCTGCTGGCAGCCGCCGCGCTTTCCTTATTTCTAAGCAAATTTCTTGAAGCCGGTTCTATCTTAGCAATAGTTATTTTGTTTACCATTTTAGGTTTTGTACAGGAGTATCGTGCTGCAAAAGCTATTGCGGCTCTTAAAAAGCTGGCTGTTCCGGCAGTAAGGGTTTTTCGTGATGGAAAGTTAGTTGAAATAAGCGCAAGGTTTCTTGTGCCGGGCGATATTATTCTTCTTGAAACTGGCAATATTCTTCCTGCCGATTGCAGAATTATAGAAAGCTTTAACCTAAGAATTCAGGAATCCGCCCTTACCGGAGAATCAGAACCGGTAGAAAAAAAAGTCCAGCAGCTTGCAAATGCCGATTTGCCTCTGGCTGATCGCTTCAATATGGGGTACATGGGAACGTTGGTAACTTATGGTCGCGGCAAGGCGCTGGTAGTTGAGACCGGGATGCGTACCGAGCTTGGCAAGATTGCTTCGCTTATCCAGAGCGTCAAAGATGAGTTAACACCCCTTCAACAAAAACTGGATAAAGTTGGTAAACAATTGGCGCTTGGTGGGGTTGTGGTGGCGCTGCTAATTATGGTATTGGGCTTGTTGACCGGAGAAGAGCTTACCAAAATGTTGCTTACTGCAATCGGCGTAGCGGTGGCGGTGATTCCAGAAGGTTTACCGGCGGTTGTAACCATAACACTAGCGCTGGGGGCGCAGCGTATGCTCAAACGTAATGCCCTGATTCGCAAGTTACCTGCCGTTGAGACGCTAGGTTCTGTGACGGTTATTTGCTCGGATAAGACCGGCACACTTACCGAGAACCGGATGGTAGTACAGGTAATTGATGTTGCCGGGCATCGTCTTGAAGCAACAAAGCAAGCTGTCGCTTTACAGCAACCCATTGGGGTAACAATGTTGCTGGAGGCTGTAACCCTGTGTAATGATGCGTATCTCCAGACCGATGAAAATTCGGGAAATCCTGAGATTATCGGCGACCCTACCGAAGGGGCGCTATTATTGGTGGCTTTACATGGGGGGATTTCCAGCGATACATTGCTGGATTCTATGCCTCGAATCGGTGAATTACCCTTTGATTCTAGTCGCAAGCGTATGACTACCGTTCATCATTGTCCCGACAAGCTTTTGCCGGAAGAAGTGTTAAAGGTTTGGAAAAGTAGCCCTCAAAATCGCTACCTTGCTTTTACCAAAGGCGCGTTGGATTATCTGCTGGAGATATCCAGCTATGTATGGCTTGATGCTACGGTCAAGCCGATGGATTTCGATATACGTAGGCGAATACAAATTGCCGGTGATGGGCTATCTGCCAGCGGTATGAGGGTTCTGGGCGTAGCTTACCGTCATATTAATCATACTGATATTAAGGAAGAAGACGAATCCGGGTTAATATTTATCGGGTTAGTTGGAATGATTGACCCTCCACGTGCGGAAGTTCGCGAAGCCGTTACACGCTGTAAAACTGCCGGAATCCTTCCGGTTATGATTACCGGCGACCACCCGCTTACTGCCAGTTATATTGCGCGAGATTTGGGTATTACTACTGAAACCACCGTACTGACAGGCGATGAATTATCCAGAATGAGCGAGCAGCAATTGAATGAGGCAGTTGAGAATGTATCGGTTTTTGCGCGGGTTGCGCCTGAACATAAGCTTAGAATTGTGCAAGCGTTGCGAAATAAAGGGCATATCGTAGCCATGACCGGAGATGGGGTAAATGATGCTCCTGCTTTGAAAAAAGCTGATATTGGCGTAGCAATGGGTATTACCGGAACCGATGTCGCTAAAGAAGCCTCTGATATGGTACTCCGGGATGATAATTTTGCCACAATCGTTGCGGCGGTGGAAGAAGGACGGGTTATCTATGATAATCTGCGCCGCTTTGTAATGTTTTCGGTGGCGGGTAATATCGGCAAAGTGGCAGTAATGATGCTCTGGCCCCTACCGTTTGCGTTATCCGGTTTGAAAGTAGAGACAACGGTGGCATTATTACCTTTGCAACTGCTCTGGCTAAATTTGATGACGGATGGCTTGCTGGGACTGAGCATGGGCATGGAAAAAGCGGAAAAAAATGTTATGAACCGACCCCCTAATTCACCGGATAGCGGTATTTTCAGTGGGGGTATGGGTTTACGGGTGAGTTGGATTGGCGTGGTGATTGGGCTAATCGCTTTGATAGTGGGTGTGGTTTATAATATGCTAGGGCTAAAACAATGGCAGAGTATGATTTTTACTACGCTTGCTTTCTTGCAAATATTTCAGGCTTTGGCTACCCGTTCAAATTACGATTCACTTTTCAGAATCGGAATTTTCAGCAACCGGGTAATGTGCTATATCATTGGTATTATGGCGGTTTTGCAGGTTGCGGCAATTTATACCCCCATATCGCTTTTTCTAGGGCTTAAAGAACTTTCGCCGCTCGATTTCCTGCTTAGTGTTGTATTGAGCGCAATATTACTCATAATAATTGAGTTTGTTAAACTATTCAAACGACGACGCGCTGGAGTAATTCCCGGCTAATAGTCGTCATCGTCATAGTAGGACTGTGCCGGGTTGATTTCACTGATTGCCCCTTCGCGGCGGCATAGGAAAGTTAGCCCGGCATTTTCTTTTCGGTCAACTATAATCTGGTCGTTTTCAATAAATTGACCGTCCAGCATCATCAATGCCAATGGGTCTAGCAATAACCGCTGAATTGCGCGTTTCAATGGACGCGCCCCATATACCGGAGCATAGCCTTGCTCTACCAAATATTCTTTCGCCAGAATGGTTAATTCTATTTCGATATGCTTATCGAGTAACCGCTT
Organism: Candidatus Chlorohelix sp.; assembly: GCF_037138995.1. Classification (NCBI taxonomy): domain Bacteria; kingdom Bacillati; phylum Chloroflexota; class Chloroflexia; order Candidatus Chloroheliales; family Candidatus Chloroheliaceae; genus Candidatus Chlorohelix; species Candidatus Chlorohelix sp. Next base: position 66,799 of record NZ_JBAXHI010000012.1, read on the forward strand.
GCGTACTGTTATTAACTGCAATTCTACAATCTGACCAATTTGGCGGCGTGTAAGCGATTTGAAGATAATGGTTTCATCTACCCGATTCAGAAATTCGGGGCGGAACTGTCCCTGCAAAGCCTGTGTTACCAGTGAGCGCATTTCCTCAGCCTGCCCCGGTTGCAAATCAATAATATATTGGCTACCGATGTTTGAAGTCATAATAATAACGGTATTCTTGAAATCTACCGTGCGACCTTGCCCATCGGTGAGTCGCCCGTCATCAAGAATCTGGAGTAGCACGTTAAAAACATCAGGGTGCGCCTTTTCAATTTCATCGAGTAACACCACGCTATAGGGTCTGCGTCGTACCGCTTCGGTAATCTGTCCCCCTTCATCGTAACCGACATATCCGGGAGGTGCGCCGATTAGCCGCGAGACGCTGTGCTTTTCCATATACTCGCTCATATCAATGCGTATCATTGCCTTTTCATCATCGAAAAGATATTCGGCAAGGGCGCGGGCGAGTTCGGTTTTACCCACTCCGGTAGGTCCAAGGAAAATAAAGCTGCCTAACGGACGATTGGGGTCTTGCAACCCGGCGCGGGCGCGACGAATTGAATTTGAGATAGCCCGTACTGCTTCGCGCTGTCCTATTACTCGGTCATGCAAGCGTTCTTCCATGTGTACCAGCTTTTGCATCTCGCTTTCCATCAAGCGGCTTACCGGTACTCCCGTCCAACGCGAAACCACTTCGGCAATATCTTCTTCATCCACCTCTTCTTTTAGGAGCATGCCTTGTTTTTGCAATTCTTCCAGCTTTTCTTCCTTGCCTTTAAGCTCATTTTCCAACTGTACTAATTGCCCGTATCTAAGTTGCGCCGCTCGTTCATAATCCGCCCCGCGCTCAGCTTTTTCCGCTTCAAGACGCACGGTTTCCAACTGTTCTTTAAGGCTGCTTACCGCTACAATTTGCCCTTTTTCTTGTTGCCAACGCGCCCGCATGCCTCCGGCGGTTTCTTTCTGATCGGCAAGCTCTCTTTCAATGTTATCGAGACGTTCTTTGCTGGCTGCATCCTTTTCTTTACGCAGAGCTTCCCGCTCGATTTCAAGTTGCGTGATACGGCGTTCTATTTCATCAAGTTCCACCGGCATACTATCAATCTCGATGCGTATTTTAGAGGCGGCTTCGTCCACCAAATCAATTGCCTTGTCGGGCAGGAAACGATCGGTTATGTAGCGATTGCTTAACATAGCTGCCGCCACCAGCGCCGAATCCTTTATTCGTACCTTATGATGAACCTCGTAACGTTCTTTCAAGCCCCGCAAGATGCTTATCGTATCCTCTACGCCCGGTTCGCCTACCAACACTGGCTGAAAGCGCCTTTCCAAAGCAGCATCTTTCTCAATATGCTTACGGTATTCATCCAGCGTAGTTGCCCCAATGCAATGCAATTCACCTCTTGCCAGCATCGGTTTGAGCATATTTCCGGCATCCATTGCGCCTTCGGCTTTTCCTGCGCCTACCACTGTATGCAGTTCATCAATGAACGCAATGATGCGTCCAGCTGCCTCCTGAATTTCTTTTAGCACTGCCTTTAGTCGCTCTTCAAATTCGCCCCGGTATTTTGCACCCGCCAGCATTGAGCTTAAATCAAGGGAAACAATACGTTTGTTTTTCAATCCTTCCGGCACATCACCTCGCACAATTCGCAAAGCCATACCTTCTACAATCGCGGTTTTACCGACTCCCGGTTCTCCGATTAACACCGGATTATTTTTGCTTCGGCGAGATAGCACCTGTATTACACGCCTAATCTCAACATCACGTCCGATAACCGGGTCGAGTTTTCCACGCCGCGCCAATTCGGTAAGATCGCGCCCGTATTTTTCAAGCGATTGGTATTTTCCTTCAGGATTGGCATCTGTCACTCTTTGATTCCCCCTTATCGCTGCCAGCGTTTCATAGATACGCTCACTCGTTACATTAAAAGATTTTAGAATCTGATAGGCGGTGCGCCCTGAATTATAGAAGCCCTTGTCAGATTGTTGATTAACCAAAGCTAAAAGCAAATGTTCGGTGCTGGTGTAGTCATCTTTCATTCTTCTGGCTTCATCAGCCGCTATCTCAAGAACTTTTCTAAGGTGTGCAGATGCGAGAATCTGGCTGTTAGCATTATAAACCTTTGGTAATTGCTCTAAAAGGGCGTTTATTTCATTTGTTAAAGCATTAATATCAACCGCAAGTTGGCGCATTATTTCTGGTACCACTCCCGCCGGTTGTTGCAAAAGCGCCAGCAAAAGATGTTCAGGTTGGATTTCGCTATTGTGGTAGTTTTGCGCTATGCCCTGCGCTTCTATAACCGCATCTTTAGATTTCTGGGTAAATTTATCTGTATCCATTCATAATCTCTTTCTGCATTGCCTTGAATTCAGGTACATTGTAGATGATACTACGGCTGTTTTACCATTGCCAATCCAATAGTAAGGCGGAAGCCAAAATTCGTAGCAATCGCTCTTTGTCAATGTACTGCTCTAGCCAGAAGTTAAAGCAAATTTGTTATAACATATTTATCTGATAAAATATTCCTGCACTAAAGTAACAAATTAAGTTATCGATTATTTGGAGAAAGGATATTTTGATGGAAAGTTGGAATTATGCGCCACCGCTAGATAAGCTGTTGGACATAAGCCTTGACATAGATCAAAAATTTGAAGACTGGGCTGATTACGTTGGTATGCTCAACCTTACTCAAGAACATATCCCAGAACTAATTAGGATGGCAACTGACAAGAAATTACGTTTCAGTGATGCGGAAGATGAAAGCTATGCTGGTCCAGTTCACGCTTGGCGGGCGTTGGGACAGTTAAGAGCGCAGGAAGCGGCACAGCCCTTGACCGCTAATTTTAGCTGGAATAATGACGATTGGGTAACAGAAGAACTCTTCTAAGTTTATGGCTTGCTTGGTGAAGAAGCGCTTCCTGTATTAGTTTCTTATATAAAGGATACTACTCAGGATGCTTTGTATAAAGGTTTGGCTGTTGAAGGGTTGCTTGAAATTACTCGCCAGCACCCTGACGTTGTCTCCACCATTACTGAAAATCTGATTGAGTTGCTGCAACCCTATAAAAATAATGACTCTCTCGTCAACGCCTATCTGATATCTGCTTTGGCTGAGTTAAAAGCGGAAACCTCCTTGTCGCTAATAGAAGCAGCTTTCGATGCTAAATTGGTGGATTTGAGCTATATAGGCAGAGATTATATACAATACAAATTCGGTCTTATATCCGAAGAAGAATATAATGAACGTATAAAGCTGGACAATCCATTTATTCGTGCGCTATTTGGGGAGCAAGCTTTATCTACCGGGCAAATTCAGGCTTCAACCATGCTAAGTGAGAAACCAAAGCAACATAAGGATAAAGCCAAAGTTAAAGCTAAGCGTAAGATTGCTAAGGAGTCGCGTAAAAAGAACCGCCGCAAGTAACTACAGCTTATTTTTAAGCAATGTTTATCAAGGATGTTTCTAAATCTTGAAATAAGCTCGCATTGAAGGTGCGGTTATATTACATTATTTGTAACTACTCAGCTTGTCCGAAAAGGGGTGCAGGGAAAACTTCTAGCCAGAGGTAGGGGTGAGTAGTTACCATTATTTTGATTGACATGACATAGGCATACATATATGATGAGAAAATCAAAGGGTTATGACTCATCAATAATAATTTTTCAATTTCGTTTCACTTGGAGTTTGTAGTAAATGTTAAAAAAATTAACAATGTACGCAAAGGCATTTCGGTATTGCGTACACTTACGATATAGTCTGGCTAACTTTATTTGCTTCTTTTTACCTAAATTCTTTAGTGGCTTAATCAGAGCAAAAACTTATCGAATTGCCGGTTTTGATATTGGAAAAGGTTCTTTTATTATGGGCAACGTTGAATTGCTAAGTGGAAGCCCTGATTTCTACAGGAATCTTAAAGTTGGCTCCAATACTCTGATTAGCACCAATGTAACCATCAATCTGGATGCTAAGGTAGTTATAGAAGATTTCGTTACTTTGAGTCCGTTTGTTCGCATTTACACCGGGAGTCATAATGTAGGTAACTCGGAACATCGTTGCAACAAGCCAGTCAATAAACCGGTTATTATTGGGCGAGGTAGCTGGATTGCCCTAGGAGCAACTATATTGCCCGGTGTTACTATCGGACGAGGTAGCGTTGTTGCTGCCGGTTCTGTGGTTACTAAAGATGTTCCCCCTAATAGCTTTGTAACCGGAGTACCCGCCGAAGTAAAAAGGATTCTTCCAAGTGGTTTACCTGTCCAAATTTAAGCGTTGCTGTGCCAAACTTAGTAATCACTTTGAACATTTCTTCAAATTTTAGCCCGATTCTCCGCCCGGAATTTGACCTTCTAGGCTTAAATATCTTGCAAAAATCTCATCATAAAAGTGAGCTTATTGCCAAGACGACATCAGGCTGCTTTTCGGTAAGCATCCAGTGCAATTTGATAGATTTCGCCTTCGCATTCGTAACTTAATAAACGAGGCGAGGGCAAATCCTGAAAGAGTTTTACTTCCATTATTTCATAAAAATCATGATGGGAGTTCAAATGAATCACTTCAGCATAAAATAAGGCAATTTTCAAAGAACGGTAAATATTCCGCTCTAACCATAACACTTGTACAAATTCAAGGCTGGTGAATTCTGCTCCGGTTTCTTCCACCAGTTCGCGCCCAGCAGCGCTATAAACCGATTCGCCCCATTCTACTCCACCACCGGGAAATTCCCATCCACGCCAGCGGTTGCGGCACAGAACTATTTTATCTCCGAGAAAAGGTACTATTATTACTGCCTGTATATGCTCTCCGGCTTGTTGCGCTTCTTCAGGAGAAGCATAGGGCAAAACTTTTTTAATCTTCATCATTCTTTTTAATTTATTCTCTCGTTTTGCTACCGTATAGAAAAGAAGTTTAGAAAAGAGAGGTGATTGCCAATGCTGGACAAGCACTTTCAATATAGTGCCATAAAAGCCGGAATGCTGCAATTCTTTGAGAAAGCCTCCATAAAGTGTTAATAGAGATGATTAGTGGGGGCTAGTAATTTCTTGATTGCTCCGCTATTGACAATTTTATACTCACACACTATTATATGACTTATCAGTCATAAATTATTCAACGAGATTTATCTCGCCTTGTTGGTTTCAAATCGTTTTGAAGGTCAAGGATGGCAGAAATAAGCACACAAAAAATCGGTACAGGTTCACTTTCTTTGAAGGAACGCCAACGTCAGGAAAGGCTTGAGCTTATTTTGCAAGCCACCGAAACAGCCTTGCTCGAAAAGGGCTATCACGAGATGTCCCTCGATGAAATTGCAGCGCAGGTTGGCATTGCTAAAGCTACCATTTACCTTCATTTTCCTAGCAAAGAAGAACTGGTTATTTCTCTCTTGAAGCGTAAATTAGAAGATTCCTTGCGTGATTTGGAGCAGGTAGCTGCTCAACCGCTATCTGCTAGAGCGCGTATGGAACAAATATTAATTCTCTTTTATAAGGGCAAGAAAAAAGAGCATGGGCAGTTGGTTTTTGCGCTTTTCACGGGAACTAATCTTCGCAAAGAAGTTGTCGAAAAACAACTCTCTTTATGCGATCACATGAATCAAGTTATAAGCCTTATCGGTAAGTTGCTAGATGACGGTAAAAGCTCAGGGGAAATAAACCCGACCATCCCGACCGGGTTGCTTCAATTTGCTTTTATGGCGTTTATAGCACGTCCCGGTATGGAACTTCCTTTCGAGCAGCAATTCCAATCACCGGAAGAATATGCCACTCAGGTATTAGATATATTGTTCAAAGGCATTGGTAATCCCGACCAAATTTTAAACAGAAATTAAATCTGGCGACATCGCCTAATATTGGAGGAAAAATTGACAGCCCTAACAAATTGGGTACTCAAACGAAAATCTGCCACAATTCTAATCACCCTTATAGTTTTACTATTTGGGATTTTCTCTCTCACTCAGCTAAAAAGTGAGCTATTACCTAATATTGATTTACCATATCTAACTATTACTACTGTTTACGCCGGAGCAGCCCCGGCTGATGTGTTAGAGCAGGTCTCCAAACCCATTGAACAGGTAGTAGGTTCGACCCAACATATTAAATCGGTGCGTTCTACTTCTACCGAGAGTTTTTCCATTGTTATTGCCGAATTTGAGTTTGGCACTAATCTAAAGGATATACAGCAGACTTTAAATACCCAGTTCCGTACCCTATCACTACCCACCGACTTGCGCGGGCAAACTCTCCAACCTACTGTCAGTGAATTAAGTTTTGCCAGCCAACCGGTAGTTTATATGGGGGTAGAAGCCTTGAAAGGGCAGACTACCGAGGAACTAGGGTTGATTGCTAGAGGACAGCTTAAACCGGCAATTTCTGGTCTAACTGGCGTGTCGAGCGTACAAATTACCGGAGATGTACTTAAAGAAGTGCGTCTTACGGTAAAAGCTGATCAGCTCAAGCAGCGCGGGCTAACCCAGACCGATATTACTAACGCCCTAAAAGGGTTTAACGTTAGCTTTCCCGCCGGAACCGTAAGCCTAGAGCAGAAGGATGTCTCGATACGCACTACCTTCACCTTTGGCAGTTTAGATGATTTGAAGAATTTGGTTATTGCGCCCGCTGCTACCGCTACAACTGCAACATCTGCGAAGTTAAGTGATGTGGCGGACGTGGCTCTAGTAGATGCACCCAGCAGCAGTATCAGCCGCACCAATGGTAATCCGGGTCTATTGGTTCAGGTTTATAAGACCCAGAACGGCAATACGGTTGATGTGGTAGATGCAGTACAAAAAAAGGTGGATGAGCTTAATCAGAGCTTGAGTGGTAGTGTCAAAGTCAGTACCATTTATGAACAAGCCAGCGCTATTAAACAATCCATTGATGGTCTTGTGCGGGAAGGTTTACTGGGAGCTTTCTTTGCTATCCTTGTAATTTTTCTATTCCTTCGCAATGTGCGAAGCACTTTGGTCACAGCCATTTCTATTCCTACCTCAATCGTGGTGGCTTTGTTACTCTTGTGGACTCAAGCAATCACGCTTAACATTATGACCCTCGGCGCTCTTGCCATTGCGGTCGGTCGTGTGGTGGATGATGCGATTGTGGTGCTGGAAAATATCTTCCGCCATGTACAAGAGCGACCAAACGAACCTATCTCGGTAGCGGTTAAAACTGGTACGCGGGAAGTAACCAACGCTATCACCAGTTCCACCCTCACTACAGTAGCGGTTTTCTTGCCGTTAGGCTTTGTGGGTGGTATTACCGGGCAGTTCTTCCTGCCATTTGCCCTTACCGTGACCTTTGCTCTATTGGCTTCGCTGGTAGTGGCGTTGACAGTTGTCCCCGTTTTTGCCAGTTACTTCATTAATCATAAAGCAGTTGGCACGCATGACGAAAAGCAAGATACTTGGATTCAGAAAATTTATACCCCCGTTTTGCGTTGGTCACTCAAAAACCGCTGGAAAACTTTGTTAATCGCTTTCTTGCTGTTTATCACCGGTAACGTGCTGGTTACTCAGGTTCCGGTAGCGTTTATCGGCAGCAGCGGGGATAAACTGCTTAATGTTACGCTTTCAATGCCGCCCGGTTCTGACCAAGTTTCAACGCTTGCTAAGGTTGAGGAGTTGGAAAAGACGCTAAAAGCGGATAGTCGGGTAGAACTCACTGAATCCATCATTAGCGGCAAAAGTAGCTTTACTCGCGCCCAATCTGCTTTCTCAGGCGGCGGGGGAGATGCCACTTTCTTGTTAAGATTAAACAAGGATGCGAATCTAGATGCCGCTATTAAAGACATCCAGAATAAAATGAATCCCTTGAAACCCCAGAGTGGTAATATTAAAGTGGCTTCTTTGACCAGTTTCAGTAGCGGTTTCTCAATGGTAGTGCAAGGTCCTGACGAGGAGAGTGTTCGCAAAGGCAGCGATCTTGTGCTGAATAAAATCAAGGATATAAGCGAACTCACCAACCTTTCCAGCGATGTTTCGGCAGTAGTTCCCCAGATAGTGGTTAAGCCAAATGTTGCGGCAACATCAGGGCGGGTTAGCACCCAAACGCTGGGATACCTTCTCAGTAGTGCGCTTCAGCCTACCACCGTCACTTCTATCCGTTTTGATAACGGTACCGCAAATAATGTGGTGATATACCCGCCTGACCTAAATGGTCAGACTATTGACCAATGGCTTGAGAGTCTGAAAGCTATTCCGGCAGCCGGTAACTCAACCTTCGGGCAGATTGCTACGTTCACTCGTGTGGAAGCTCCCGTTAAAGCTACTCGTCTGGGTCAAAAACCGACTGCCAGCATTTCAGCCGCGTTAGTGGGCGATAATACTGGTGGTGTAACAAAGGAAGTGCAAAAACGGCTTAGTGACGTGACTTTACCTGCTGGTGTAACCTACACCCTAACCGGGGTGAGCCAGCAACAAGGCGATGCTTTTATCGGTTTGCTTGCTGCGATGGGCGTTGCGATTGCAACGGTTTACATTATTATGGTTATTGCTTTCGGTAGTCTGCTTGAACCTTTCGTTATTTTGTTCAGTTTGCCACTGGCTACCATTGGGGCTTTTACTGCGCTATTTATCACTCACCGCGCTTTGGGTCTCCCTGCAATGATTGGTCTCTTGATGCTAATCGGCATCGTGGTTACAAATGCCATTGTGTTGATTGACAAAGTAAACCAACTTCACCGAGACGGCAAGGAGAAAAATGAGGCACTAATCGAAGCAGGGCGCAATCGAGTACGCCCAATCCTAATGACTGCGGTTGCCACAATTTTAGCTCTTTTGCCACTGGCGTTGGGAATGAGCGAGGGTTCGATTATCGCCGCCGAATTAGGTACTGTAGTAATCGGTGGTCTTGTCACCTCAACCGCATTAACATTAGTGGTAGTCCCGGTAATCTACAGCTTGCTGATAGGTTTGAAAGACCGTCTGACAGGGCGTGGCAAAAAGGGTGAAAATATTGAGGAGGAACAAGAGCAGGTCTGGACAGTTTCTTCGACAATTTAAAGCGGCAAGCGCGAAAGTCTGATTGTTCTTAATTTCTTATAAGGAGTGGGTTTGCTAAAAATTAAGCCCACTCTTTATCTTTGATGGAAACCCTAGGCGTGGTTTTCTCAAGGGGACACTATTACAGGCTTTTGGTAATAAAACAAAGGTCTGGCGAACTCAAATAGCCCAAATTATATTATTTTTAAGTCTTGCTACGGGTAATGTAATTAGCGTTTGGTTGGTGAAGGCAACGGTGTAGAGGTTGGTTTGATATTAGGGGTAATATTATCATCCAGACCGGGTGGTACGGTTGGCTGTATAGGAACAGTGGGGGTTGGTACTAGGAAAGGGGCTTCGGTTGCAGGGGGTTGGACTATCACGTTAAGCGTCGGAAACAAGCTTACAGTAGTAACATTTGCTTTATTCCCAGAACCCACTTGATTAGCCGGATTAGTTAGCAAGATTGTGATAGTTGCGACTATAAGAATTAGAATCACTGCACCGACAGCCAGCACCCATGTGCGAGGGCGATCCACCCATGATATTTTTGTGGGTTGGTGCGAGGGTTCTTTCGGTAAGCTTTCATCCCAATTTAATTCGGACGAATCAAAAGCGTTATGGAGGGCATGTTCAAATGCCTCCAATCCCGGATAATATGGTTCTTGTTCTCTTACAATTTGCGCCAAAGCCTTTGCTTGTGGAAAGAAACCCTGCGAAAATGCTTTTCTTGCCAGTTCATAGAAATAGGCTGCCCCAAAGTTTTTATCCGATTCATCTTCCTGAATTTCTTCTCCGGTCTGCTCTTCACTTTTTAGGCGCAATAAATTATCCAGTTCTTGCTGCCATTTGCTCAGGAAACGCTCGTAATCCGAAATTTTTTGTCGTAATATAGCCCGCTCATCGGTATTAGAGGTTATTACTAATTTTCTCTCCGCTTCACTCACAAGCGTGTAGGTTTCTTCCATGAAACCTTTTAACTTATGAATTTCCCCCAGTATGGATTCACTTGACATAATATTAATTGAAATTCAAATTAACTTGTAAATTCCGTTTTTTGAAACAACTACCCTAAAAGTTAGTCCCCCCTTTATTTCCAAAAGGAGGGATTAGTCAGCGGGCTATTTATCTTTCTAATACGTAGGTGCCGGGTGCCGCACATATGGGCGGGTTACTCTTGCTGCCCATTGGCGGAGGAGATACCTGCTCTCCGGCGCGAGCTTTTAGCCATTCTGCCCAGTCAAACCACCAACTGCCCTGTTGTGGCTGCGCTTTATTGAACCAATCATCTGCTGTTTCTGCGCTTTCTTCGTTAGTCCAATAGCCTCGCATTTTGGAAGGAGTGTTTATGATACCGGCTATATGACCACTTGAACCAACTATAAAACGCTTTTTACCGCCAGCCAGCTTGGTAATACGCCATGCAGATTTCCAAGGCACAATGTGATCTTGTTGCGTACCTACCGCATAAACGTCCTGAGTGATTTTACTCAGGTCAATAGGCACACCTTTAAGCTTGATTCTGCCGGGCTTAACCAGGTTATTCTCAAGGTAGGTATTGTGCAGATAGTAAGAGTGTGCGGCGCGAGCCATGCGGGTTCCATCGGCATTCCAGTACAGCAAATCAAAAGCTGGAGGCTCTTTTCCTAGCATGTAGTTATTGATTACGTTGCTCCAAATCAGGTCGTTAGCCCGCAAAACATTGAACATTGATGCCATCTCTTTGCTGTCCAGATAACCACGTGCCATCATCTGCCCTTCAATGAATGTGACATACTGCTCGTCAATGTAAACCGAAGTATCGCCCACTTCTTCAAAGTCCTGTAGCGTAACAAAGAAGGTGGTGCAATTAACAGTATCATCGCCGATAGCATTTAGATACGGCACGGTCATGGAAAGTAAAGTACCGCCGATACAATAGCCAACAGTATTGATTTTATCTGTTCCGGTTATCTCTTTGATAACATTAATAGCCGTCAATGGTCCCATTTCAAGGTAGCCCTCAAGCCCTATATCTTCCATTTGGGCATCCGGGTTTTTCCAACTGATTACAAATACGGTGAAACCTTTATCTACTAGGAACTTAATCAGGCTGTTTTCGGGCTGCATATCAAGGCAATAATACTTGTTAATCCAAGGCGGTAAAAACAAGACGGGGATGGAATAGACTTTTTCGGTAGTAGGCTTGTACTGAATAATTTCCACCAATCTGCTACGATGGATTACCTGACCGGGGGTAATAGCTAGGTTAACACCCGGTTTGAAGGCATCGGTATCGGTCATTTTAATTTGACCAGTTTTGACATCTCTAAGCAGGTTATTCAAACCATCTACTAGGTTTTTGCCGCCGCTTTTAATCGTTTCATGAATAACTTGGGGATTGGTGAAAAAGAAATTGGTAGGGCTAATTGAATCCAGAAACTGGCGCAAATAAAAGGTAATTCGCCGCTTTTGCTTATCGTCAAGACCCTTCAAGCTTCCTGCGGATTTCAAAAGGGTGGTTGCGCCAAGCAAATAGGTTTGCTTCAAAGCGTCATAAGCGATATTTTGCTGCCAATCCGGTGAGTTAAAACGCTTGTCGCCTTTCTCCGGTTCAACCGCCGGTCCTGTGGGTTGTCCCCACATTTTCATCAATGTTGCTACCATAAGTTGGTTATATTGCTGTAAATAATCGGTATAATTTGCCCATACTTTGGTTGGGTCGCTAAACATACTTGTCCAGAGTTGCTGCATCGAATGCATGATTTCAGCAGGGTCGAGCGGTAATAGCTTACTATAGGGGTTTGCCTCCCATAGCTGATCAATCATTAGCATCCAAGGATCAGGTTGGTTACTTTGTCCATTAAGGTTAGGTATTTTAAAGGTCTGTTCGACCAATTTAGTCCAATCTTGAGGTTGCATTTTTTATGTGTTGCTCCTATAAATATTAGGCGAAAGCGTCCATTCCGGTTATCGCCTGTCCGATAATAAGGGTGTGTATATCGTCAGTACCTTCATAAGTGAAAACAGATTCAAGGTTGTTCATATGTCTGCTAATCGGATACTCCAGCGTTACGCCATTAGCACCCAAAATTGAGCGGGCTTCGCGAGCAGCTTTGATTGCTTCGCGCACGTTATTGCGTTTAGCAATGGAGATTTGCACAGGATGTAAAATGCCTTCATCCTTAAGCCGTCCCAGTTGCAGCGAAAGTAATTGTGCTTTGGTCAGTTCCGTTGCCATAATCGCCAGTTTTTGTTGTACCAATTGGAATCCGGCGATAGGCTTTCCAAACTGAACCCTGGTTTTGGCGTACTCCAATGCGGTTTCGTAACAGGCACGCATCGCCCCCATTGCGCCCCATGCGATACCAAAACGGGCTTCATTCAAGCACGAAAGCGGTCCTTTCATGCCTTTAACGTTGGGTAAAACATTTTCTGCCGGTATGCGGCACTCATCGAAATGCAATTCGGAGGTAACAGAGGCACGTAGCGAGAGCTTATGCTTTATGTCGTTAGCGGTAAAACCGGGAGTGCCTTTTTCCACTATAAAGCCGCGAATCCCTTCAGCGGTTTTAGCCCACACCACCGCTACATCGGCGACACTACCGTTAGTAATCCACATTTTGCTGCCGTTCAAAACATATTGATTTCCATCTAAACGGGCGTTGGTGTGCATACCGGAAGGGTCACTACCGAAATCCGGTTCGGTCAGACCAAAACAGCCGATATATTCGCCGCTTGCCATTTTTGGGAGGTATTTTTGCTTTTGTTCCTCCGAGCCATAGCTGTAAATGGGGAACATCGCCAGCGAACCTTGCACCGATACGAAAGAGCGTATCCCGCTATCGCCCGCTTCTAGTTCTTGACAGGCGATGCCATAGCTCACCGCGTTTAACCCGGCGCAACCGTAACCATCCAAGTGCATTCCTAGCAACCCTAATTCGGCGATTTCAGGTATTAGCTCACGCGGAAATGTGCCGGCTTCGAAATGTTCACCGATTATCGGGTTTACTTTTTGCTGTACAAAGTGCCGCACTGTATCGCGTACCATGCGCTCTTCTTCGCTAAGAAGATGGTCGATATTATATAAATCGGTGGCAGCGGGCATTGGGGTTTTAGGGGTAGTGACTTTGGCAGCCATTTCTATTTTTACTCCTCCTGATACCCGGACAATTTAAGGTTAAATTTTCCTACTTCCTGCAAGAGCTTGCTAAAGAGTTAGCTCGTTAGCTTGCTCATTTCCACAATTATAAGCGCTTCAAGTAACTTTAACAAGTATAGACCCGGAAATATTGCGTTATGGCAATTTGCTGGTCGCCGACCACCCACCATCTATCATCAGAGTGTGTCCGTTTACCATCTGTGCGCCTTCTGATACCAAAAACAGTAATGCTTTGGCTAAGTCAATTGGTTGCCCAACCCTTCCGGTAGGGATTACGCCCTCCCAATGGGCTTCGTAATCAGGGTTATCTTGCAAGTTCCGTTCGTTAAGTGTCGCGCCGATACCCAAAGCGTTTACCGTTATTCCGTAATTCCCAAGCTCAATTCCCAGAGTTTTTGCCATATGAATGAGTCCGGCTTTGGTTATGCCATATGCTGAGAAATTCTGAACTGCTTGTACTCCGGTAACTGAGGTTGAGAAGATTATGCGACCCCCCTTACCTTGTGCAATCATCTGACGGGCGGCAGCCTGCGCCCCAAAATATGAACCTTTCAGATTTAACGCCAGCAGGTTATCCCACATCGTTTCGTTAGTTTCAAGAAAGGGCGCATTGATGGTAATTCCGGCGTTGGCGGCTAGTATATCAAGCTGACCCCATAGCTTAACCGCTCTGGATACCAATTCATAGTTAGCGTTAACGTTAGTTAAGTCTGTCTCAAAGGATTCAATTTGACCGCCTGTTGCTCGAACCTTTTTAATTAATGACTCTACCCGTTTTGCCTCACCGTAATGAGCGGCTAAAATAAAAGCTCCTGCTCCGGCAAGAGCCTCTACCATAGCTGCCCCGATTTCACGATTTGTGCCAGTCACAATCGCGACTTTATTTTCTAACTCTAGGAATGCCATCGGTTCTTTCCTCTACTTGAACAATCAGGTTTTGCCTTCGTTGGCTCATAACGTTTAGTTAGTTGCTGTAGCCTGATTTCTTGCATTTATAAAAGGCTGTATTGCATAATGGGAAATTATTACGGTAGAAAAAAGCAGATTGTGTTGACTTTTACACAAAATGTAGCTCACTTCCAGATTATAAACATTTATTATTAATTTCGGATTAATAATAATGGCTTGGCAATAGCTATAACTAACAAGCTCATTAGGTACATTCTAATTATTTATCTCTAAGGGAGATATATGTTAAGAGGGTAAAACTATGCAGAATTTTGCAGGCAAAGTGGCAGTTATTACCGGGGCAGCCAGCGGTATTGGAAAAGGTTTGGCAGAGAAATGTGTTAGAGAAGGTATGAAGGTAGCGCTGGCTGATTTTGAAGAACAAGCTTTGCAGCAGACTGTCACAGAATTGCGCGTTTATGGAAATCAAGCCATTTTGCCTGTAATTGTAAATGTTGCAAAAGAGGATGAAGTTTTAAACCTCGCCCGACAAACTATAGACGAATTTGGTGCAGTAGATTTGCTTTTTAATAATGCCGGAGTAGGGGTTAACAAACCGGTCTGGGAATTTACCCATGCGGATTGGGAGTGGGTACTAAGCGTTAACTTGTGGGGTGTTATTAATGGTATCCATGCCTTTCTTCCATTGATGCTCAAACAAGAACAAGAAGGCTACATTATAAATACCAGTTCGGTTTCCGGTTTGACCTCCGCGCCTTATATGGCTCCTTACAATGTCACCAAACACGGAATTGTAACTCTATCTGAAACGCTGTATATAGATTTGCAGGTAGCGGGTTATAAGCATATCAAAGTATCAGTGCTTTGTCCCGGTTTTGTAAACACCCGCGCTTATGATGCCGAGCGCAACCGCCCACCTGAATGGCAAAATCCTTCCCGTGAAATTGCGCCTGAAGAAGTACAGCGCTACGAGATGGGGCGCAAAGCCCTTGAAAAGGGGATGGCTCCTTCTGAAGTTGCAGAGAAAACCTTTGCTGCGATTAAGGAAGAGAAATTCTATATTCTCACTCATCCGCACTTTAATCCGGTAATCCAAATGCGTATGGAAGACATTTTACTGGGGCGTAATCCGATGTCTGCTAGACCTCAAGGCATATAAAATCAAACAACCGATACAAGCGCAAAACTGCCTTTTGTATCGGTTGTATTTTATTGGTTTAGCTTGAACAAAAGTCGATATGCCAGTTGTAGCCCTAAACTTGCACTCGTTTCCGAATGACCCGCTCTTCGATAATTTCGAGTGAGCCATCTTCGCGTTTCCCTTCGCGCTTGGTTACAACCACTTCTTCATCATGTGCAATATTGCTGCTGACGGCTACGAGTTTGTTTTCCTTGAGGGTGCTGGTTTCCTCTTTGAACTCGCGGATGCCTTTACCGAGCGACTTTCCGATATCGGTCAGACGATTTGCGCCGAACAATAATATAATTATAAGAAGGATAATTACCCATACTATTGGTTTATCAAAAGCGAACATTTCATACCTCCGAATATATTATGTGAAATAATTGCTGAATATTGATGAAACTCAGGGAGGGATTTCTCCCCCCTGAATTGCATAGGCGTGATTACAACGCTGAGACCGCGATTGAGGCGCTAGGCTTCGAGTCGAATGAAGTGTTTGCATACCCAACCGTAGTTGTACCGACGGCAGGATATGTTTTGGTATAACCTACCACGTTGTTGGCGATTACCCGATAGAAGTAGGTAGTCCCCGCGGTAACAGTGGTATCAGTAATGGTATAAGTTGTTGCTCCTACAGTTCCCAC
The DNA here is from genome assembly GCF_037138995.1 of Candidatus Chlorohelix sp. NCBI lineage: Bacteria > Bacillati > Chloroflexota > Chloroflexia > Candidatus Chloroheliales > Candidatus Chloroheliaceae > Candidatus Chlorohelix > Candidatus Chlorohelix sp. The sequence goes on from NZ_JBAXHI010000012.1 coordinate 82,691, forward strand.
AGTTGTCTTCGTAGCGAAATCCCACGAAGTAGATCTCTCAACGGTAAAACCAGTAACGTTTTTAGCAAGACTTGTCCAGTTCACTACCACTCTTCGACCCGGCGCTGGGGACGCTGGATAAGCGGTAGCAGTAGCAATGGGAGCGTCTGGAGCTACCCCAAAGATGATAGGGCGCATCATATCGTTCTCTTCGTGACCCAACAGGTGACAGTGCCACGTGTACTCCCATCCAAAGTTAATCTTATCGTTAGTAACCGGCGCCGGCAGGTTATTAGGATCTACACCGGTAAATCCCATAGTTCCGCCAACTTTTTGGGTAGGATCCAATGTACGAACGCTGTTGGGAAGCCCACCCCAACTAGCGGGTAGTGTTTGTGCATAAGGTCGCAAAGCCACAATACAGTCTTCCAATGGGTTCATCCTCACGGTATCCTTCCAGCCCAGTTCATTGTCTTCCGGCGGCCTCATCGCACCGTCCCAGCCTACTCGGTTGAGCAACTGTACTGTCATCAGGTGGAAGTGGATCGCGTGTGTATCTACGCCATTATGCGTGATCTTCCAGATTTGGGTCCCATCTTCCGCTGAACCAATCGGTTGGGTGAAATTAGGGTTTTTGATGATTTCATTAGGCGGATCAATGAAAGCATTCGGGAGCGTCGTCTGGTTCACTCCGGTGGTGTTCGGAATTTCAGACCCCAAGATTGCATTCATCCGACCGTATTCTGTCTCGAACAGTTCCTGAATAGCTTTTGGCTCCAGATTCATAGTCAGGTTGTTTTGAGCTATCACCGCAATATTGTTAACCGCTGTCGCAGTGACACCTCCAGTCGGTGCTGGATCGAAGGTAACCGTCGGTTCACTTAAGAACCCACCACCTCCATTAGTAATGGTAACAGATGCTACCGTGCGGTCGTGCGCCCACACTGCCACAGCCGCCGCGCCACCACCGGTGGTTGTACCAACAGCACGGGTGAAAGTTACAGTCGGAACTGAGGTATAACCACTACCGCCGGTAGTAACATTTATTCCCGCAACCGAGGTCGGTGCAAGTTGAACAGTAGGGGCTACTGTGCCGGTACCACCGCCACCGGTGAAGGTTACAGTTGGAACTGAGGTATAGCCACTACCGCCACTTGTTACAGTGATGCTGGCAACCCCACTAGCCATTACAGCTGTTGCAGCCGCGCCGCTTCCACCGGTACCGCCATTATTAAAAGTTACCGTTGGAGTAGTAGTATAACCCCTACCTGCATTAGTAAGCGTAATAGTAGCAACCGCACTTGCAACAGTAGCCGTTGCAGCCGCGCCCGTTCCGCCGCCACCGGTGAAGCCGACTGTTGGAGTTCCAGTATAGCCCGTGCCACCGTTTGTAACCGTAAGACTGACTACTGCATTAGCGATAGTTGCCGTTGCAGCCGCGCCTGTTCCACCGCCACCGGTGAAGCCGACTATTGGAGCGCTTGTATAACCTGTACCTGGGTTAGTAATAGTGATCGCGGTTATTCTACGACCAGTTACTGTAGCCGTTGCAGTTGCACCGGTGCCACCACCGCCGCTGATAGTTACAGTGGGAGTCCTGTTATAATTATTACCACCGTTTCCAACAGCTATACTGGCTACAACACCAGAGACAGCAGCCGTTGCGGTTGCGCCTGTTCCACCACCACCGGTAATGTTTATAGTTGGAGCGGAAGTATAACCAGTACCGCCATTGGTTAAATTAAGTGTAGTGACTCTACGAGCTGTTGTTGCAGTAGCCGTTGCTGTAGTCCCACCACGTGGAGGAGCAGATACGGTTATAGTTGGCGCCCTGTTATAACCACTGCCACCGTTCGTAATAGTAATTCCGCTTAATGAACCACCAGATGAGAGTGTTGCAGTAGCCACAGCACCGCTTCCACCGCCACCGGTGAAGCCTACTGTTGGAGCCGAAGTGTAGCCGGTACCGCCATTGGTTACTGTGTAAGTTTGCACTTTTACCGAGGTCGGAGAAAGATACGCAGTTGCCGCTGCACCGCTTCCGCCCCCGCCGCTGAAGCCGACTGTTGGAGGTTGGGTATAACCTGCGCCACCGCTCAGCAGTTTGAAGGAACCAATCGCCGTAGTCCAGTTCATATTGGCAACCGCCGTTGCGCCTAAACCATTGCCTCCGCTAATTTTGATATTTGGAATATCAATATAGCCTGAGCCACCATTAGAAACCGGAATAGCAGAAACCACATTGTTATAGACGCTATGTTTAGTGTCTTGGATTCGGACACCAGCATCTGCCGGGATATTCAAGCCATAAGCATTACTATATTTATTGTTCAGGACAATGATTTTATCCTGTGACTTGGCGAATGCATCAGCCAACCTTGTTGTGAAGGTAGGGAGCTTTGTCGTCGCATATGCCGCCGCGGGAGTAGTATTATTAACCCGAATTTGCATAATGGTGCGAGTATTGGGACCAAAACCGGGCTTTGTCGTAGGCGCACCACCAGTACCATCACCAGCCAACGAGTGATCTGGCGCGCCGGTGTAATAGTCATTGCGTGGGTCGAAAGCCGGAACCGGAGCAGGTGCATCATTATAAAGAATCAGGGTTTGTCCGGCAAATTGGGAAAAGTCAATAATAGTATCGGCGCGTTCGGCAGATCCCATAAACAGAGCTTTTTCAAGCACGTTTAGCACCACGATACTCCGGCGGTTGTAGTCATAACCAATCGGTCTATTCTGGATTGTTACAGGTGCAGGCAATAAACCGCCTTCAGTACCGAATTGGATAAAAGAAGGACCCACATTAGCCGGATCAGGAAAGCCCCCCTCGCGTCCATCGGGTGTAGGCCAGCCTGCGGGCCACGAACCAGGCGTAGCTGGAACCATACCAACTTCAGTCGGATTCGTGTACACAGTAACGGTGGCAACAGCATTTACGCCTCCACTAGCCTGAGGAGCGGAAATCTTTACTTGTGGGTTGTCGAGCGTGGTATATCCACTGCCCGAGCTTACCAAAGTGATGCTGACAACAGGTCCGCCAGTAACAGTATCCAGCGTAGCGGTTGCGGTTGCGCTTTTGGTAGCTCCATTAGGATTAGCAGATATAGTAACAAACGGTGCCACTGTATAGCCTGCACCCGGATTAGTAATATTGAAGCCGGTAACAGCTCCAGTTGCATCTATGGTAGCCGTTGCGGTAGCTGTGACACCGCCAGCAGTTAAAGGAATAGAAGGATCGGAAATGGTTACAGTTGGGGCTGTAGGATAACTTTTACCTGCAAAGCCCACGTTGATAGCGCCAACCCCAAAGGACACTACAGCTTTAGCTGTTGCGGCACTACCACCAGCAATAGGAGCATCTATAGTAACGGTAGGAGCAGCTTGATAGCCACTTCCAGCAGTTGTAAGAGTAATGCTACCCACAATCCCGGTGGCTTTGTAAAGCTGAAGGTTGAGGAAGCGATCATTACAAGCGTTCAAAATCAAGAAGCGATAAGCCTTCGGATCAACAGTTATATAAGGGTAAGCCTGACCGTTGACTATCGGAGTGTCCATAAAGCCTTCTGGCACTATCGAAGGGGATTGCTTCGTCTTAGTCGCATCAAGGGGAAATCCCGGAATTTCCGGTGATGAACCGACTACAGCGGCATTATAATAAGGATTTGCAATTGGCTTATTTGCAAGACCGGTAAATGGAGGCCAGAACCACGGCCCGTAATCCCAGCGTCCCATTGCGTTCGCCCCGCTAGGGTCATAGGGATTCTGGTTCGGCATATATACATGGGGGAACCACAAGTCATTTCGAGTTGCATCAACCGTCAGGGTTTGTCCGGTCGCATCAGTAGTAAAGGGCCAAGTAGGGTCAAGTTTAGCAATAGTAGTTGGATCAATAAAGGTTTTGTCCTGAATTACCAGCGGCACTACATCGGTAATAGCAGGAATCAACCCATCTTTCACCATTCCACTTATATATGGATCTTGTAGCAAGTAGCCTGCTGCTTCACCGGAATACACGTTCAGACGGGTAATGCCATAAGCGTGGTCGTGATAGAACATCAAGCGTCCACTTTGCTGGTTGGTCCAGTAGAAGGTAAGCTCGCCGTCACCGATGGGTGGCAAGCCGGCGGCTGGCATATCGGGAACATACTGTACGCTGACACCCTTGGTCAAGGTTGTAGAAGTTTCACCAACCGGAACCGTCCACTGATGGGCAGTACCATCGCTGATCCATGGAGTATTACCGCCGTGCAGGTGAAGTGTAGCGCGGTTCTGGGTATAAATGCCGGCGGTGGTACCGGCATTGTCGTAACCGCTTCCGGCACCCATCACAGTAGTATCAACCGGGATAAAAAGATTGCCGCCTGAGCCGGTAGGCAATTTATTTACAAATTTGATGCGAACTGGTTTCCCATTCGTTTGACCATTCAACGGATTATTTGGGTCAAGCGGGTCATTAATTACAGCACCTGCAGGGTATTCCGGAAAGTAACGATTGGCAAGAATCACCGGACCAAGGTAATGAGGGGTGGTTGTAACCGGATTGCCTAAGAGGTCTGTGAGGGGAACATTATTTTTATCTACGGTATTTAGCTGCACATAGCCGCGCAACTTGGTTTTACCCAACGAGGAATGGAATTGACCTTCATATTCAACCAAACCGATTTCATAATAATCGGAATCGGCATATGTGGTGGTATCAGGAGCTGCAATCGGGAGATAGTTTCCGATACTATTAGCGCCGAAACCGGGACCAACGCCTTTAAGCGAGGTCAAGCCGGGCAGCGAGTCGACAAATTTAGGAATTATTGGACTCAAGGCATAGTTAGGGGTATCACCGAAGTAATCAGGGATACCGCCGGGGATGGGAGAGGCTACGGTGGCGGTGGCAGCCTGTATAGTCATCCCATTCGCGTTAACACCTGACAAACCTGAGCGGTAGCTAGATTTCTTTGGTTTATAGGAAGCCGATAACTTCCTATCTGCATGCGTAACTCTACGCTTCAGTAAATACGGCAGGTGACTAGTATCATACATACCCATAGTAGAAGAGGTCTGTGCATATGCTGTCTTTGCAGGAATTGTAAAGTTCCCCAACCTCGTAACAGCTAATGCGGCGCCTGTTGCCCCCAATCCTATTACAAACTTTCTCCGCTTCATACAATACTCCTTACATGTCACTTTTTTGCCTAACAACTTGAGAGGCAAGAGCGGGAAATACGAGCTAACTAAGAATAAATTGGTAATTTGCTACATTAATTAAGTTTTATTTTTTAACTACCTGAGAATAGGCAACAAAAAGTCCAGAGTACATCAAGCTGGATGAACCCGATAAGGCGTTACCTATTCTTTGAGCAAATGAATACTCTGCGACTATGCCAACTTCTGCAATAGTCAAATGCAGTATTACTATTAGATTGGAATGATAATCAGGGGAATTAGTTCTTAAGTGTCATACTATCTAGCTACCAGTGCGAGCAGATTAGTTCCACTAAAATAACAATTCTTTTTGCCTCCAGCCTTTTTAAGGCTCTAACAGGAGACAAAGCCCTATAACATACGTTCGGTAAAGATTTCTCTCTACAGGTAAATAATTTTGTTAATCCTAGATAATATTATATAAATATATTTTTCCTAGTCAATTTAAGATTAGTAATCTTAGAATTAAATGAGAAAAATAACAAAGCCTTTAATTTTAACTATTCTTTTACCATTTTTAACTATTTATTTACTTGCCTAACCGTTTTATACTTAGTTTGTGCTAAACTAACTAGTTGCGATTGGGTAGATAAGCAAGCATGAAAAAGAACTAGCTTCCGGTAGGCGGAAAATAGCTCAATTAAGTTCAAATATAGGCATTTAATAGGGCGTAGCAACAGATTATCAGGTTCAAAGTGCGTCCGTTTTGCCAGATTCGGACCAAAATATAACTGGGCTGTGCGCTATTACCGCCAGCCGAAGAACTAGATTGGAGGGTTATTTTATCAATAATACAGGCAAACTTCTTTAGATAAAAATGGGTGCAAAGCTTTGCTCTTTAGCTTCAGCAGGTGAAATTTATTACTATGGTAAAAATACTGGTGTATATTTGCTTATTTTATATGAATAAAAATTAATTTTTCCAATTACTATATAGAAACTTGACTAAAGCGTTTGCTTTTATATAATGATTCTAGCAGTAGGCAGGGTTTTGTAGGGTAAATCCTTACAGAAATGTGGGGGATTTAATTACCTAGCAGAAAATTAAAACTAAAAGCATCACCGTTTAATAATATTTAATTAACTCTTATAGTTTGCCCAGAGCTTCACATCTGTAAGTAAATTTCCGGTACTATAAGCTATCTAGCCTAATAATCCGCTTGATTTTGCCTGTTGGCATACTTTGCTGAAAAGGATTATTTGTGGTTTTTGCTCACAATATAGAGCGTATAATCTAAAATCAAAGCTCGTCAAAGCTTTGCCGATAACGAAACAAGTGAGTTTATCAATGGCAACAGAATTTAAAACAAAAATTATAGAACAGACCGCTATTCAAACACACTCTCCAGAATTATCAATAAAAGCCAAAACTAATACACCCCTTCAATTGGGCAAGAATACCAACAGAAATGCAAGCATAATAATAATGGTACTACTCGGTGTGGGATGTTTGGCTATTCTTGCTTTACCTTTGATTTTTAAGGTTGATAGTATTGCTTCATTTTCAGATGTGGGCAGCTTATTGTTGGTCTTTTTAACGGGACTAACAATGGGAGGTCTATCTTGCTTGGCAGTCCAGAGCGGTTTGCTGGCAACTTCAATAGCGCAGCGCGAGCAAAACCGCCAAAAGCTTGCTAAGAAAGATGGCGGGCATGCCGTGAATATTCTAGTGTTTCTTATAGGTAAGCTGACTGCCTATACCTTGCTAGGCGGAGTATTGGGTTGGGTTGGCTCTTTGCTTACTATGACAAATACAATTCAGGGTATAATAAACCTACTGGCGGGTTTATTTATGCTGGCAACTGCTTTAAATTTACTCGAAGTACACCCTATTTTCCGGTATGTGATGATACAGCCGCCGCGCCCGGTAATGCGCTATCTGCGCCGTTTTAGTAAGAACGATGATTTCTACACAACCGCTATACTTGGTACCTTAACCGTATTGATTCCCTGCGGCACTACCGTAGCTATGGAAGCGTTGGCGATAAGCTCTGGCAATGCGATTAACGGCGCACTGATTATGGGCGCATTTATTCTAGGCACTACTCCAGTATTCTTTACATTAGGCTATTTCGCTTCACGGTTGGGGGCGGCATTGCAATCCAAATTTATGAAAATAGCAGCGATTGCTATTATCCTACTATCCCTTTTCTCAGTTAATAGCGCATTGAACCTGCTAGAATCGCCGATAAGTATCAACACTATTACCGCTTCAATCTTTCCGAACAACAAAAGCGTAAATGCAGTTGGTACAGCCTCCGCCGCTATTCAAGAAGGCGATTATCAATTAGTAGTTATCAAAGTGGAAGATGAAGCCTATGTCCCCAATATAGAACGGGTTAGCAGCGGCAAACCGATTCGCCTTAGATTGGTAACAAATAACACAACTGGCTGCACGCGCTCGTTCACTATTGGAAGTTTTGGCATCAGGAAAGTTTTACCTATTACTGGTCAGGTAGATATTGACCTTCCGGCACAAGCGCCCGGAGTTATTCGCTACATATGCAGCATGGGCATGTATTCGGGTAAATTAACTGTAGTTTAACAAATTGGTAGGTGTTGTAAATGAAGAAATTGAAGCTTCAAATAGAAGGAATGCATTGCACTAGCTGCGCTTTGCTAATAGATGAAGAATTGGAAGAATTACAAGGTATTTTCCAATCGAAAACCAACTATGCGCGGCAGCTATCCGAAATCCAGTTTGACGAACAGAAAATGGATGAGGCTACAATTATTAGCGCAATATCCCAAGTTGGTTACAAAGCCAAAGTTCTATAATATAATTGGGTTAGCAAGTCTGAATCAAAGCTGAGTGTTAAACAGCCACTGACAAACTTGGAAAAGGTCAGTGGCTGTTGCAGTTATATATATAATAAATTTACATATAAAAATTTTCAAGGACCAAAAATGAATTTGCATGGTCAGCCCTTTTCTCTGAAAGTGAGGTTATAAAATGTCTGAGCTTCTTAACAGGCACTCGGATGTATCCAATTCAGACGAAAATAATTTAGATAACACAAAATCTACTATAACAATGACCCTAGAAGGGATGACTTGCGCCAGTTGTGTGATACGCATTGAAAAGAAATTGAAGAAAGTACCCGGAGTGCTGGAAGCAACCGTCAACCTAGCCACTGAAAAAGGTACTGTCTCTTTTGATTCGCAACAGGTAGGCATTACCGAATTGGTTAAAGCGGTGGAAAATGCCGGTTACAAAGCTACTCCTTTGGAAGAAGAGAAACCTACACCAATTACAACCGCTGTAAAGATAAATGATAAGCCCTTAGAAACATTAGCACAGCATAATTCTGTCGAGTTGGAAATTGAGGGGATGACCTGTGCTAGTTGTGTGGCACGTATTGAGAAGAAGCTGAAAAAAGTTGAAGGAGTCGAGAGCGCGGCGGTTAATCTTGCTACTGAACGTGGAACTATTCTTTTCGACACAAATAAAGTAAATGTACCGCAACTAATCAATGCCATAGAAGCAGCTGGCTACCGGGCGCGTTCGGCTGAGCAAGAAGTTGCGGTACAGCCAACTTCGATTGCTGCCCCGATAGTGAAAAAGACATCTGCTACTACCGATGAAGCTCCGTTAGAGCAAGACAAAGATACCCAACGCCGCCAAAAGGAATTATTACGCCGCAGAAATCAGCTTATTTATGCTTTCGCAGTGACAATCCCGATTTTTGCCATCAATATGTTCGGGATGAACTGGATTAGCAACGCCTTTTTACGAGACGTGTTTCTATTTATTTTAACTACCTTGGTATGGGGCGATATTGGTTGGGAATTCCATAAGGTTGCTTTGAAAACTGCTCGCCATTTCTCCGCCAATATGGATACCCTAATATCATTGGGTTCAAGCGCCGCTTATTTTTATAGTGTATGGTTGCTTTTCTTCGGAAACAAATATGCCAGCGATGGTGGAATGTCGATAGGACCGAACGGCGGAGAAGCCGTAACCTATTTTGAGACTACTGCACTTATCATAACTCTGATATATTTGGGCAAATACCTTGAGTTGATGGCGCGGAGTCGTACTAGCGATGCCATCCACAAACTCATGGGCTTGCAACCCCGAACCGCAAGAGTAATCCGAAATGGTCAGGAATATGAGTTACCGCTGGCTGAGGTGGTAGTTGGTGACTTATTGCTGGTACGTCCCGGCGAAAAGATTCCGGCGGATGGTATCGTTGAAAAGGGCAACAGCAGTGTTGATGAGAGTATGCTCACTGGCGAAAGTATTCCGGTTGAAAAAGAACCGGGCGATATAGCTATCGGGGCTACAGTTAATCAGAACGGCTTATTATGGGTTAGAGCCAATAAAATAGGACGGAATACCGTACTTTCCCAGATTATCAGGTTGGTAGAACAGGCTCAAGGCAGTAAAGCGCCTGTACAACGACTTGCCGACACCATCAGCGGTATATTTGTACCTGTGATTATTATTATTGCGCTGCTCAGTTTTGCAGGTTGGATGCTGACAGGACACAATTTTCAGGCGGCTTTACTTCCGGCAGTCGCCGTGCTGGTAGTGGCTTGCCCCTGTGCTTTGGGCTTGGCAACTCCTACGGCTATTATGGTTGGAACTGGCGCTGGGGCAGATCAAGGTATTCTTATAAAAGGGGGCGAAAGCTTAGAACGCGCCCGCAATATCAAAGCGATTATTTTTGACAAAACAGGCACTCTTACCAGAGGTAAGCCGGAAGTAACCGGAATTGTAAAACTTGGCGCTCTGGATGAAAACGCCATTCTAAAGTTTGCGGCGCAAGTCGAAAAAGGTAGTGAGCATCCGCTGGGTGAAGCGATTGTACGAGAAGCAAAAGCCAGAGGTTTTGAACTTAATACACCTGGCGCAGAACTGCAAAATTTCCAGAGCTTCACCGGCGCAGGTGTAAGCGCAAATGTTTCCGGGCGCACCGTATTGGTGGGTACTCGCCTCCTTCTGGCACAGCACGAAATAGCTCTTATATCCTCAATCGAGGAAAAAATGAGTCGCCTTGAAAGCGAAGGGCGCACGGTTATGCTTGTAGCCGTTGATGGCAAACCGGAAGGACTTGTAGCGGTAGCAGATACAATCAAATCCACCAGCGCTGAAGCCATCACCGAACTCAAAAAAATGGGCATAGAGTCGGTTATGATGACTGGCGATAATCAACGTACCGCCGAAACCATTGCTAAACAGGCTGGTATTGAAAGAATTTTCGCAGAGGTACGCCCGGCAGAAAAAGCCTTAATGGTGCAAAAACTGCAAGCCGAAGGTAAAACCGTGGCGATGGTCGGAGATGGTATTAACGATGCTCCGGCTTTAGCGCAAGCTGATATAGGGATTGCAATTGGAACCGGAACCGATATTGCGATGGAAGTCGCCGATATTACCCTGATACAGGGAGATGTACGCGCCGTGGCAACCAGTATTGCTTTATCCAAAGCCACTATGCGTAAAATCAAGCAAAATTTGTTCTGGGCTTTCTTTTATAACTTATTGCTTATACCGCTGGCAATCTTCGGAATTATTAACCCGATACTGGCGGCAGGCGCTATGGCAATCAGCAGTGTTACGGTGGTAACAAATTCACTGTTGCTCGGTCGTTTCCGTAGCAAATTTGCCTTGCCCTTGAACAATAAGGAGAAAAAGGCACGCCGGATTCTACTGGCATGGCAAGCAGGGTTAGTAGCGGCAATGCTTGGGTTGGTGGCATTAATTTCATGGCAAGCTTATACCACCTATTTTCAATCCTCAACTCCGGTATCGGGTATGGCTAAACCATCAGCTGGCATGGGTATGGGTGGCACCAATGCTCATTATTCGGCAAATTTCCAATTGGGTGACACTTTTATCCAAGTGGATACCTTCCCGGAGAAACCGCAACCGCTACAGCCTGCGCTAATTATTATGCGCTTGACCAATGTAAAGACAGGAAGAGCCATAACAACCGACCAAATTGAGCCGGTTAACAGCAAGCTGATGAACTTAATTTTGTTAGACAAAGACTTGAGTTTCTATCAACACTTGAGTCCAGAAGGAGCCAACCAAGGACTTTACACCTTTACGGTTAATTTTCCACTATCAGGGCAATATGCCTTGTTCGATCAGATTCAATTGAAGAACGGGCAACAGATATTCATTCGTCATGATATTACGGTTGGGGATGGGCAGGAAAATGCAGAAAATGCACAATCCCAACAGCTTATCCAGCAATTTGGCGATTTGAAGGCTACTCTTATGTTGTCAGATATGCTGAAAGCCGGAGAGGCTAATCAAATTGCCTTCACCTTTGATAAGGGCGGTATGCCGTTAAATGACCTCACATCTTATCTTGGTGAAACGGCAACTATGGTGGTTATACCCCAAGACGGTAAAAGCTTCCAGCTAGTCAATGGGCAGATTTCCAAATTGGAAGATATGTCCAGTATGGGTATGCAAGGGCATACGATGTCTGGTTCTGCCTTACTCTATAATCTCAAGTTTGATAAACCCGGCAATTACAAATTCTGGATGGAATTTCAATACGGAGGCAAAGTGCAAGTATTCAGCTTCATGCTGGAGGTAGAGTAAATATTTCCCCAACTATGGAAGTTGGGTAGAAATAAGAAAGGAACTGATTTGCTTTATCAGTTCCTTTTTTTGCTTATTAAGCAGTCAAGCGGATTAAACCAATACCGCTAATTTCTCTGCCAATTCTTTATTGGAAGGCTCAACCATTATCGAACCATCGGGGAAAATAATGGTTGGTACGGATTGCATACCGTTGTTATGAGCCAGCACAAATTCTACTGCGTCCGGGTCATTAGCAAGGTCAACCCATTTGTAAGAAACCTTGTTAGCCTCAAAAAACTGTTTGGCACGTCGGCAATCACTGCACATAGTTGTACCATACATTACGATCTGATTATTTTCTGAATTATTTGCCAACTTGAACCTCTTTCTGATTTTAATAACCGTGTAATAATAATAATTTATAAATAAAAAGCCGAATTATTTTAGCATGACTAATGCTATTTTTGCACCGGAAGCCCTGCCCAAGCCCAATTGCTCATTCCACCTTTAAGGTCGGCTACTTTGTTAAAACCGGCAGCAGCCAGTATATTGGCAGCGTGGTTGCTTCGTGCGCCACTTTGGCAAACCACGATAATTTCCTGATCCTTTTCACCTAAAGTATCTAACTTGCTGCTCAATTGACCAAGTGGGATAAGTTTCGAGCCTGCGATATGCCCCATCGCATATTCGTAAGATTCACGAACATCAATCACAAGCGGGTTGTTCTCACGGATGCGCTGCTCTCCCTGCTGTGGGGTAATAGCTTCGAATGTTAATTTTTTTGTACCAAACATTAGTATTATTCGCTCCAATATTAGATAAGTGTGATTAATCAGACTTACTTATCTTAGCAGGTAGATTTTAAGAAACTTTGAGGCAAGTATGAAGAAACCTTAAAGATATTGCCGATATTAGATAAAAATCGCCTTTTGCAGCTCTTATTTCGCAAGATTCGATAGGTTTTATGGATAGAAAAGGGCTTATAAATAGTAAGACGAAATCGGGTGGAGGTTTAGGTAAAACATCTTTTCTCTCTACAAACTGCCTTAGAGATTAAGGTGAGCAAGTCTTTGCTATCCAACAATTACAAGTTTGTAGCCAGTTCCCCTAATGGTCTGAATCTGGGCAGAACTTCCCTCAAGTTTGTCCCGCACATGGGCTACATGCACATCAACCGTGCGAGTATCGCCAAAATACTCGTAGCCCCACACAAGGTTCAATAAGCGGTCGCGATCTAACACTATTCCTGTGTTTTGTGACAGAACTTTAAGCAAGTCAAATTCTTTAGCGCGTAATTCGATTAATTTACCATTGACAGTTACTTCATGTCTGGCTAGGTCTATTCGGGTATTACCCAATTCGATAACAATATTTTTTTCATTCAACGGATCGGTGGTATGGTCGGAACGCCTTAAAACTGCTTTGACTCTGGCAATTACCTCGCGAGGGTTGAAAGGTTTTGCCATGTAGTCATCTGCGCCCAACTCAAGCCCAACGATAGTATCTACATCATCGCCTTTGGCAGTTAGCATGATAATGGGGGTATTGCTCTCTCGCCTGATTTGGCGGCAAACCTCGTAACCATCCAGTTCTGGCAACATCAAGTCGAGCAGTATCAAAGCCGGATTTAGCTGTTTGTGTAAACGCAACGCTTCCCGCCCATTAAAAGCCACCTCAACATTATATCCTTCGTTACCCAGATAAATTTTAAGCAATTCGATAATGTTGCGTTCATCGTCCACCACAAGAATTGTCTTGTCTGCCATAATTTACAAACTCCTATCCTAGCAACTCTAGCGCGGTTCGCTCCAATACATCGGTTGCGGTATGAAGTTGGCTGATTTCGACTTTTTCATCGGTAGTATGCGCGTCTCTCAAAGCGCCGGGTCCAAAGACGGTGGAATGTTGGTTTCCGGTAATAATTGCCAGCATCGCTGCATCGGTATATGCCAGAAAGCCCTGCTTTTCGGGCGCATTTCCGGTTACAGTAGTGTACGCCCTTTCAAACGCTTTAAGCAACGGAGAATCAGGGCGACATTCGACAGGGTGGCGCAATTCGGTGGGAGTGGTCAGTTCAAAACTCACTCCGTATTTCTCCGCCGCTTTGTGCCCTATTTCTTCAAGATAGCTGATTATTTCATCGCTGCTGATAATAGGGGGGACGCGCATATCAATTTCAGCGTTGCAAATTTCTGAAACAATATTGGTTTTTACTCCCCCCTGCAATTTGGAGACAATTAGTGAGGGCAAGCCCAACAGGGGATGTGCTTTTAGTTTTGCTGGGAAGATTTTTTCTGCCAGTTCATACCATCCAAGCATCGCTTCCGCCATTGCTCGGTTTGCATCCGCGCCGAATTGGGGGTTGGCAGCATGCGCCCCTCGTCCCTTCATTTTGATGGTAAACCAGTAAACCCCTTTATGTGCCACGTTTAGGGTGCAATTGGTAGGTTCCATCGCCAGCAAATAAGCGTTCTCATCAAGCGCGTGTATTCTTCCAATGTGGCTGATGCCTTTCATAGTAGTTTCTTCGTCCACTGTGCAAGCCAATACCAAATCGCCCCGCAATTTTGCGCCTGAATCCTTTATGCGCTGGATGGCTATCATTGCTGCTGCTGTGCCGCCCTTCATATCGCAAGAACCGCGCCCATAAAGATAGCCGTTTTTAATTTCAGCACCGAATGGGTCATAATTCCATTTATCGCGCTCCCCAATTGGTACGGTATCCATATGTGCCATATATACCAACGGCATGGATTCTCCTGCACCCCGTAAGCGTCCTATAACGTTTGCGCGTTTGTTTTCCACCGGCAAGATTTGAACTTCCATGCCGACTTTTTCCATCCATCCCACCATATATTCGCTCATCGCTGCTTCGTTGCCGGTTGGATTCTCGCTGGGGGTACGCACCAACTCACTGGTTAATTCCACTACATCGTCAGGAAAAGTGCGGGTCATAACTACTCCAACTCTTTATTTTAAGGCGTAAATTGTTACACCTTGTTGTTCATAAACAGGTTTCATAAATTGGCGGAATTTAGCAAGTCCTTGTGGACTATATTGGTTATAGACAGATGAGTAAAGCGATGCGCTGGATGTTCCTGTCTCTATTAATCCCACATACACATATTTTACATTGTACTTTGCCAGCAATTGTTTTGCCAATGCTAAATCGCCGGTATCATATATGGTATTAATATCCTTGAAGCGTTGATTTACCTCAGCCGTAGTAGCGGCATTGCCTCCGCGCCATTGCGCTTCATGGGAGAGCCATCCCAGTACGGTAGAATAACCGCTAAAAGTAGCTATGCGTGAATAATTATTCCAATCACCGCCCTCAGCCTCAAGCAGCACGCCCTCAAAATTGGGGTTGCTCGATTTTTGCTGCCTAAGCCAGTCAATAGCATTATAATCGGCGTTGTAGTATTGCGATACCCACGTTTCTCCATCCAGTCCCTTGCGGGCGGCGTACTTGCCGCTCTTTTCGTAGGGACCTAGTATGGGATAAACCAAGCCACAAAGTATCAATGCCAGCAGCCCAAATGCCCATATCCAACGCCATGCTAGGTATTTGCGTTCTTCAAGGCGGGATACCGCTATTAACTCATCCTCAGAGTAATCGAGTTTGCCGGATGTCCCGCCTGTGCTTACACTTGCCAAAGCATGTTCTGGCTGAAGTATATAGCCGATTTCTTCTTCTTCGACTTCAAACGGTGCAAGTCGCCAGAGCCATTCAATAACTCGCCAACTTGCGTATGCCCCTGCTAACCCATACAAAAGCCATGTTTGGTAATAGAATTTGAAGATAGTATTAAAACGCGACTCGAATATATCGCGAAGGTATATTACTTCGATTACCCAGTTTATAACCACTGTCAGCAAGATTAACGCCAGCGCAAAAATATCCGCGCTCCTATGCCGCGCGTAGGGCTTACGGGTTTCGAACCATAGCAGTAATCCGGCAAAACTACCCACTATTACTAGCGGACCGTATAGTTCAAAATGTACCATCCAGCCCAGCAATACCAGCAGAACGGTAGCGATAAGCAGCGCGATTCTCAATTCAAAAGCCGGGCGCATAGGACGAACGGTAACGAGAATTTGCTTTACCAAATTGCCCGCTCCTAACGCTAATATAGGCGCAGAAGCCAAACCAACCGTCAGCGCTACTTCGCGGCTAATTTTTGTGATAAAAAGTAGTTCTGACAGAATAAATAAGCCTACTCCTACCAGCAAAGGCATAAAACTAGCAGGTGAGAGCTTGCTTGACATAATATTATTATCGGTATCATTTTCGTCAAGATAGCGATAGGGTTCTTTCAGGTAAGGATATACTTTGACCAGCAAGAAACTAAGCAAAGGAAAGATGAAGATTCCAAAGACCAAAATATAACCCCATAGCGGTGTGCGATCCCATGCCACTGCGCCGAATAGCTTACCGATGTTGCTGAGAATGGGGATACGATTTACCGGGTCGGGTAATTCTTTCTCACCTACCAGCGAGGTAAAAGTGAGGTGAAATGGAGTGTAAAGCAGCAGCGAAGCCACGCCTAGCCTGAGAGAAAAGCCCAACCAACGCGTTCCCCTTAGCCGAAACTCGTTGCGCGGGATTGTGCCTCCTAACAGCGCCGTGTTCACCAACCCGCCTTTACCCTGTGCATCTATTTCTTCAGCCCCTCGCCATATTTCACGTAGTAACGCCACGCCTACTATCAATAACGTAAAGGTGGGGAAATCCCACGTATTAATGAAATATAGTGCGCCACAGGAAATGGACAATAGCAGGAAATTCAGGATTCCTTCTGGTGTGCGTAAGGTTAGCGCTCCGCCGTCTGTCGGAGATAGTAGCAAATTCAGGGCGCTGGCTACCAGTAGCAGCACAAAGGGTAGCGCCATTACATGCGGGTGCATATCTGCCAGCAAAAAGCTGAACATCGGAAATTCGTTAATGGTCTGTCGCCACTCGTAAGCTCCACCCGTAGAGGGCATATAGTCGTAAATGACTCGCGAGGGACTCCACCACGAAAAAAAGAAAGAACCTGAATTGGGGTCGCGTTCCCCTTCACCCGGTCTCGGCGCAACCAACTGACGAATGACCGAGAGGTTTCCAAGCCAGCATAAGAACAAGCTAGATGTCAGCCCTGCTATAATTGCCGCAAAGCCCCCCTTGTTTCTGATAACCGCTACCAAATTATAAACCAGTCCAAATGCTCCGCTTGCCAGCATTGCCATTACCATTGGGGTACTCAGGTTGAAGGTAATCGAGGGAGCAATGCCGCTCATTTTGGTGAGCAGGGCTATCATGAAGTGGCTGAAATAGTAATAATTGATGTTGTAGCCGCTCATCCAAGGGTCGGCGGGAGGCAACTTATCGTGCAGCGCCATCGAATTGAGGAAAGCAAAATCCCCAAATTTTTCCTGATCGCGGATTTCGGGCATAAACGAGCGCAAATTTACCAGATAGTAATAGGCAAAGATAAAGAACAGTTCGATTATCACCACCAACCAACGGTTGTGGCTGAACCATTCGCCCATTTCGGAGAGCAGTTTGCGCCTATCCTTGAGCAAAAGCCAAATGCTCAGTCCCCCCGGTAAAGCCAGCGTAACCACCCACCCGGTGAGAGAGGTGAACGGTAAGCCTAGCATACCCGCAAACCAGACCACGAAAGAAATTAGCAGCAGTCCCAGCGCCTTGCTAAAAGCGTAACCGCGCTCCGGCAAGTAATGAAAGAAAGTGAAGGCTAGAGGTAGTGTTACCAATCCGATAATTTCAAGCAATAGCAACCAGATGATGGATTCAAGCATATGTATTCAAGTATTCCCGTGATAAAATTTTGGATTTTGGCTACAGGCAAAGGGCTTAACGCCCCTTGTTTCAGTGTTTAACTTAAATCGCCTTCAGTATTCCAAAGTTCCGCTACTTTTCCCATTAATAGCGGATAGTGTGACATATTCGGGTCGAGTTGAAAAAGAGTATTGGCTTCCTCACGGGCTAATTCTAGCAAATCGGTATCGCCCAAGCCTGCCACCCGCAAATCCGGCACACCGCTCTGGCGCGTCCCGAAAAACTCGCCCGGTCCCCGAATTTTCAGGTCTTGTTCTGCCAGAAAAAAGCCGTCATTGCTTTGCTCAATGATTCGCAAACGCTGTGTGCCTGTTTCAGTCAGGTCGTTGCTACCCAGCAACAGGCAGGTGCTTTGCGCCTCGCCGCGCCCCACCCTACCCCGGAACTGGTGCAGTTGCGCCAGCCCAAAGCGATCCGCTCCTTCTATCAATATAACGGTGGCGTTGGGAATATCAATACCCACCTCGATAACCGAAGTAGCCACCAGAATATGCTGCTGTTTCTCACGGAACTCTAGCATTATACGGTCTTTCTCGGCAGGGCGCATCCGTCCATGCAAAAGAGCAAGCTCAAATTCCGGGAAAATCTCGCGCTTTAGTCGCGCATGCTCCTCTATTGCGGCTTTTGCTTCCAAATTGTCCGATTCTTCTACCAACGGGCAGATGATAAATGCCTGATGTCCGGCATTAATTTGCTTGCGAATGAAATCATAGGCGCGTTGTCGTTCGTCCGGCATCACCCACTTGGTTTTTATATCCTTGCGACCGGGCGGCTTCTCCTTGATAACCGATATATCAAGGTCGCCGTATATTGTGAGTGAAAGGCTGCGCGGAATGGGAGTTGCGGTCATCGTCAGTATATGGGGGTTGGTAACATCGGCTTTATCGCGTAGGGTGCTGCGTTGTATTACTCCAAAGCGGTGCTGCTCATCCGTAATCGCCAGCCCAAGCTTGTTAAAAGTAACCCCTTCCTGAATAATCGCGGTTGTGC
The DNA here is from genome assembly GCF_037138995.1 of Candidatus Chlorohelix sp. Lineage (NCBI taxonomy): Bacteria > Bacillati > Chloroflexota > Chloroflexia > Candidatus Chloroheliales > Candidatus Chloroheliaceae > Candidatus Chlorohelix > Candidatus Chlorohelix sp. The sequence continues at coordinate 101,239 of NZ_JBAXHI010000012.1, forward strand.
CAATAACAATATCTACGCTACCTTCGGAGATTTCAACGTAGGTAGTTTCTTTATCTTTTTTCTTGACAGCCCCGCTCAACAGCGCAATACGAGGCGTTAAGCCTCGCGCTTTTGCGGCATCGCTCTCGGCAAACTTGTTAAACAGAGCGGTCAAACCCTTAAAGTGTTGCTCTGCCAATATCTGAGTGGGCGCCATCAACACGCCCTGATAGCCGTTAGCAATGGTTTCCAGCAGAGCGGTTGCCGCTACTACTGTTTTGCCGCTTCCTACATCGCCTTGCACTAACCGCCGCATGGGTTTATCTTTATTCAAATCCGTCAGAATGCTCTGAATCGCTTTTTTCTGGTCATCGGTAAGAGCAAAGGGTAGGCTGTTATACCAACTATCCAACAAATCGTGGTCAGGACGCATTGCTATGGCGGGGCGTTCCTCCTGCCACTCACGCCGTTTGGTCAACACGCCCATCTGAATCAGGAAAAATTCGTCAAATGCCAGCCTACGCCGCGCTTTCTCTCTTGCCTCCAAATCTGCCGGATAATGATAATTCTGAATAGATGCGCTCAGGTCGGGCAACTGCTGGCGGCTTTTTATATCGGAGGGCAAATGATCCGGCACGCTAGGGGCGTATTGATCCACCACATTTTTGATAATGCGGCGGATAGTCGGTTGCTTGAGGTTTCCGGTAAGGCTGTAAACGGGAACAAGTCGCCCGGTATTCAATAATTCCTGCTTGTCGGCAAGCTCAAATTGAGGCGATTTGAAACAGATAGTATTCTCTCGCCGCTCCACCCGTCCACTCAATACCACCCGCACTCCCGGTTTTAGCTGGTAAACCATTTTTTGATTAAAGAAAACACAACGCAGCATGCCGGTTTCGTCAGACACCAACACTTCGACAATTTCCTTGCCGTTGCGGGTGCGCGTAACGGTTTTATCTACGACTTGCACTAACACGCTCTCAACCTGATTGACAATCAATTCGCTGATTTTTCGGAAACTGCTGAAATCTTCGTGGCGAAAAGGGAAATAATACAAGGCTTTCCC